>JBBUAH010000033.1:0-5524 GCA_038058815.1 Patescibacteria group bacterium | reverse complement strand
ACCCCAATACCATCCTCCAGAGGGATGTGTCCTACCTTTAGACGAGCCGGCAATACTCCTACAAAATACCTTAAAAATGAAGAATATTCAAGCTTTATCTTTAAACTATGAAAAAATAAATAGATATGGTATAAATAGTTTTAGAATAGGAATCTTATGAACATAAACCAGAATGATCTATGGTTGTCCACCCCGATAAGGCTTGGAGATAAACAAGCACTTTCAGATGCTGGAAAAGAGCTGATATCTCAATTAGTCGAGATATGTCTGGCGAAAGGGAGAGTCCCTCTATGTGCTATCAACGGAAATGATACGAGAGCAGATAGCGAAATAGTCAGTCTTTCATTGGTGGAGCTGGGAGATCTAGCTTCTGAACTGGATCGAATTCAGTAGGTGCAACAACAGTTTCCCAATCCAGCAACCCCTTGGTTGCTCTTTTTTTATTTATTTCTATATAAAACAAAACACACCCTATTGGTACCCAGCAATAAGATGTGCTTGTAAAATTGAAACCTTCGACCTTTATGGATTGAGAATATCAAAGTAAGATGAAATCCTGATAAAAAAAGAATGAATTTTTGATAAAATCTACTAGTCGACAATAAAAATAGATGTTGTGTCAATACAATATGGTATTGTCTAATGATTTAAAACAAAAATTAAATACCCAATTTATTCCCTTCTTCTCTCTTTTTCGCCATTTTTATAAATTCATTAAATAATGGATGGGGTCTTAGAGGTCTAGCTAGGAATTCTGGATGAAATTGAGTGCCAAGGAAAAATGGATGCTTTTCTCTTGGGAGTTCTGCTATTTCCATAAGAGTACCATCGGGAGAAGTACCTGAGAAGATGAGGCCAGCAGAAACAATTTTTGGAATATATTTCGGATTTACTTCGAAACGATGACGATGACGTTCTTGTATATTGGGTACTTTATAAGCTTCATAGGCAATAGAATCTTTCTTAAGCTTTGCTTTATATATCCCTAGCCTCATACTTCCACCATAATCCTTATTTTCCAATTTCTTTTTCTGATCAGGCATAATATCTATAATCAAAGCACTTGATTTAGGATTTATTTCGGAAGTATTGGCGTCTTTCAATCCTATGACATTTCGAGCATACTCTATGGTCATGAGTTGCATACCATAGCATAACCCAAAGAATGGAATTATCTTTTCTCGAGCATATCTTATAACATTCAATTTCCCTTCAATACCAGTTTCTCCAAATCCTCCCGGAACTATTATTCCATCAAATCTATTTAAAGAATCATAATCAGGATTTTCTATTTCGAAATCACGAGCATTGACTGCATGAATTTTCGGATTGACTTTCTGTGCATATGCAGAATATTTTATCGCTTCAAGAACTGAAACGTATGCATCAGTAAGAATAAAATCACCAGTGTTAAAATATTTTCCGACTATTGCAATATTCACTTCCCTATCTCCACTCTTCACTTTCTTTACATTATTGGCAAATTTTCTCCATTCTCCAAGCCCTTTTGATTCCCCACTCTTCTCTAAATGAAGAGATTTCATGAGAATCTTACTCATATTATCTTTTTCAAAATTCAGAGGTACATCGAAAACACTTTCTATATCTGGAGCTGAAATGACACAGTCTGTATACACCCCACAAGATACAGCAATTTTCTCTTTTCTTTTATGATCCATAGGTACTTCACTTCTGGCGATAATAATATCGGTATTTACTCCATATGAATTGAGTTGACGAATAGCGTTTTGTGTCGGCTTTGATTTCATCTCACCAAGCTTAGACGGTATAGGCATATAGCTTACCATGACGAAGATCACATCTTCCGGATGGCGGACTTTCATTACTCTAGCTGCTTCTATAAACATAATGTTTTGATAATCTCCTACCGTTCCACCGATCTCTACGACAGTGATATCCGTCTTATTTACTAATGCGGAATTTTGAAATCGATCTATTATTTCATCACGAATATATGGTATAGCCTCCACACATTTTCCACCATATTTCAATGCTCTTTCACTTTCTATCACATGCTTATAAACCATACCCGATGTAATATAATCATGAGAATCCAAATCTCTATTTAGAAATCTTTCATAATTCCCTATATCCTGATCTGTTTCAAGTCCAGAATTTAATACGAAAACTTCACCATGCTCGGTGGGATTCATTGTTCCCGCATCGACATTCAAATATGGATCTACTTTTAGTAAATTTACAGAAAAACCCTTCGCTTGTAAAAGGGTTCCTATAGAAGATGTGGTAATACCTTTTCCTACTCCAGACATGACCCCACCGATGACAAAAACGTACTTATGATGAATCTTTGATCTCTTTACTTTCTTTATCTTTCGTACAACCTTTTTTGCCATGCATCCATTGTAACAATTAAAAAAACTATGTCTACTTGCCTAATATCTAGAAAAATATTGTTATGATTCTATCTTTATGAAAAGACTTTAAACCTTCAAATACTTTCTCACAGCAAGATAACTCGAAATAGCAGCGAGTACTATTCCAGATCCCATAATTATGCCGAATATTTGACCGAAATTCTCAAAGAAATAACTAGAGAAAACATTTACTAAGATTTCGAAATCATTTGCACTCTGAACGCCTGCAAATTTCACTATTAAAACATCACTATAATAAGCAAATACTCCAAGCAAAACAAGAGTGATTATACCAGAAAAGATACCGTACATAATACCAGACACTACAAAAGGCCCACGTATATATGCATTCGAAGCACCGACAAGCTTCATCACAGAGATTTCATCTTTAGCTGTAAATATAATAAGGCGAATCGTATTGAATGTTATTATAACTGCTACGATTATAAGGATGATGGCGAGTATAGATCCAGCTTTTTCTACAGCAGGAATGATGCGACTAAGTCTATCAATGATAAGTTTATTCTGATTATAATTCACCTTTTCTACAATATTATTTCCATCTTTTGAAAATGAATTCTTACTATCAAGGAAATTAGCAATTCCAGCATATTGAGAAGGTTCCTTGGCTTTTATATTGAGAATTGCAGGAAAGGGATTAGTACCTATTTCATCAAGTCCTTGTAGAATAAGAGTATTGTCTTTCCATTTTTCCTTGAAATCGATTAAGGCTTGATCACGAGATACATATTCAACCTTAGAAACCTCTGGAAGTTTCTCTATGGTTTTCTTTAATGAAAGAATATCTGATTCTTGTGAATCAAGGACAAAATAGACGTTTATATCTACTTTATTTTTGACTTCTTTAAGAAGCGCGCGACCGAAGGCACTTCCGAAAATCAAAGCACCGAATACTGAAAGAGATAGGGTAATCACGACTATCGCCGAAAAAGAGAGGAATCCATTTCTCCAGAAATTTATGAAGCCGGTGCGAGTTATTCTTTTAAAATGTGTAAATATCATGAAAATGATTTAATTATAAAATATATTTACCAGCCTTATCATCTCTTGTTATTTTCCCTTTTTCCATAGTTATTACACGACCACTTACAGCATCTACTACTCCTTTATTATGAGTAGTGAGGAGGACAGTCGTTCCGAGTTCATTTATTTTCTGAAGGATTTTGATAATTTCATATGTATTAATTGGGTCAAGATTGCCTGTAGGCTCATCAGCTATTATTATATCTGGTTGTGTAACTATGGCACGTGCAATAGCTACTCTTTGTTTCTCACCTCCAGAAAGTTCATGGGGAAAATTCCATATTTTATTTCCAAGATCCACTAATTCTAGCACATGAGGTACATCTGAAGATATTTCACTATCGCTACGACCAACAGCTTCCATGGCAAAAGCGATATTTTCATAAGCAGTTTTATTTGGAATAAGTCTATAATCTTGGAAAATCATACCAATCCTACGTCTAAGCTTATTCATATCGCGCTTTTTGAGACGATGAATATTGGCAGATTCGAAAAAGACCGTACCTTCAGTGGGATACTCTTCGGCAATAAGCATTTTCAATAATGTCGTCTTTCCAGCGCCAGAATGCCCAACAATAGTGATAAATTCATTCGGTTCCACACCAAAACTTACTTGATCCAAAGCCAAGGAATCATCAGGGTATATTTTCGTCACCTTATCGAAATAAATCATAGGTAAATTATAGCATATCTTATGAACTTTTTTCAGCTTCTAGAAATTCATCAAGATTACCTTCAAGAACCTTCTCGACTTGAGATGTTTCCACATTTGTCCGATGATCTTTAACCATCTTATAAGGATGAAAGACATAGGAACGAATCTGATTCCCCCAATCGATAGATGTAGTCTTACTTATATACATTCCCTTTTCACGCGCAATTCTTTCATCTTCCATAAGTTTGAAAAGTTTACCACGAAGTATATCTAGAGCTTTTTCTTTATTCTGTGCTTGAGAGCGTTCAGAAGTGACATGTACAGAAAGCCCTGTAGGCTTATGGACTATTCTGATGGCAGTTTCTCTTTTATTTACATTCTGTCCACCTGGACCTCCAGATTTAGCAATGGAAATATCGATATCTTTTTCTGGCAATTCTATATCGGCACTATTTGTTTTTTCAAATTTCGGAATAACTTCAATCATAGAAAATGAAGTATGACGAAGTTGCTTGGCATTGAAAGGTGAAATACGTACTAAACGATGCACTCCAGATTCATTTTTTAATATTCCATATACATCTTTACCATTTATTTCAAAAGTTATATTTCTATAACCTCCATGATCATTTTTATTAGCATGTATCATTTGCATTCCCCAACCCTTCTTTTCAAAAAGTTTCCTATACATTTTATAGAGAATAGCCGAGAAATCCTCTGCATCATCCCCTCCAGCTCCAGAGAAAATAGTCATAATTGCATCCCCTTTATCGAATTTCCCTATACCTTCAATTGAGCTTTTCAAATCTGCAATTTCCTTTATTACAGATTGTGCTTTGTATTTATCACTCCAAAAGTCAGCCGTTTGCATAGACTTTTCTAATTCTTCTATTTTCTTTTGTTTTTCTTCTTTTGTTTCCATGAGCCAAAGGTGAGGATCGAACTCACGACCCCAGCTTTACGAAAGCTGTGCTCTACCAACTGAGCTACTTTGGCAAAAGTGCCATAAAAATGGCACTTTTATACTATCATACTTTAATAAAAATGTGGGTATGGGATTAGACATAATACCCGGCATAATACCCACGGATAAAAAGTAAGTAGTCGTAGAACTTCTGCAACAAAATTTGTATATCCATCTAATTTGGATATCTGCGGGGTGTTTTATTTGAGTATCTTTACGATTCCGCTCGAACTTACTTTATCAAAAATTCGTGAAGATTCCTAATCGCACGCGCGGAGCGCGTGGTGGCTTGAAACTTAATCCTACGCTCAGATTCCGCCCCGCCACCGCCTCGCGGACTCGGCGGACACCGAAGAAAAACGCTCCTTGCATTTCTGATTTGCGCGCGGGGGAATTCTTTTTGAAAAAGGAAAGGGCGTTTTTTCTTCGGTGCTCTGCCTCCAAGTATTCGGCAGGTGGCGGGAA
>JBBUAH010000032.1:0-2696 GCA_038058815.1 Patescibacteria group bacterium | reverse complement strand
GACGCTTGCCTTTAACCCCATTTCCAAAGAGTCGAAACTGAAGCCAAGCCGTTTCGGTGCGGATATTGTCCTTTCGACTACATATCATGCGGACTTCAATGGTGTAGATCAGGTCAGTCATGGTGATAAGAAACCATTCGTAATTTCTGGTCCGGGAGAATATGAAGTCAATAGTGTTTTTATAAAAGGTTTATCATCAGAATCAAAGTACGGAGGAAGAGATCTTGTAAACACTATATACACAGTATCTCTTGAAAATATGAATATTTGTTTTCTGGGGGCAATCAATAATCATGAGCTTAAAAATGAGACAATAGAGGCATTGGATGAAATAGACATACTCTTCGTCCCGATAGGCGGAGAGGGCGTTCTAGACCCTGTAAAGGCCTATAAACTAGCCGTTTCCCTAGAACCGAAGATCATTATCCCTATGCATTATGGAGATACTGGTATGAAGGATGCTTTAAAGATTTTCTTGAAAGAAGCAGGAGAGAATCCAAAGCCAGAGTCGAAGCTCACCTTAAAGAGAAAAGATTTAGAAGGGAAAGAGGGTGATATAGTACTTCTCGATTCATCGAAAGAGTAGTATAATTATTGTAAACATTTTTATGTTTGAATATATAGAAAATTTAAGAAATAAACCAGATCATATAAAGAAACGCTTCGCTTTTCTTGTATCTTTTTCCTTTACTTTTCTAGTATTTGCCGGATGGATAGCTTCATATAGTTTCAAGCCATCAGAAATTATTGCAAATAAAGATGGTGTAGTAGAGAAACCAGTATCTTCTCTTACCGCTAGCATAGTCGGTGCATACAATGATATAAAGAGTGTGATTTTTAATTCAAATAAAGTGGAGTATTTTTCTACAGCTATAGAAGTAACCGGAGGGGATAAATAGTCTTATGGCAAAGAAATCAGAAATAACAGATAAGAATAATCAAGAACCAGTGCCAAGAGATCCGGCTTTGGGTATTGTCTCTAGGAATATCAGTACCGAGATGCGTGAATCATATCTTGATTATGCTATGTCTGTCATTACCGCTCGCGCTCTTCCTGATGTTCGAGACGGTCTTAAGCCTGTGCATCGTCGTATACTCTATACCCTTCATGAGCTTGGTCTTACAGCAGGTGCCAAGACCCGTAAATCAGCGAAAATTGTCGGAGATGTAACAGGTAACTATCATCCTCATGGGACTGTGGCTGTCTATGAATCTATGGTAAATATGGCGCAGGATTTCCGTATGCGTTACCCTCTAGTTATTGGTCAAGGGAACTTCGGATCTATCGATGGTGATAATGCTGCCGCAGATCGATATACAGAAGCGAAAATGTCTAAGATTTCTCAAGAAATGCTTAGAGATATTGAAAAGGAAACTGTTAATTTCCGCCCAAACTATGAAGGTACAAGAAATGAACCGACTGTTCTTCCGACCACTGTTCCGAATCTTCTTTTAAACGGTACTCTAGGAATCGCTGTCGGTATGGCTACAAATATTCCACCGCATAATCTCAAAGAAGTTATAGATGCCACTATTCATCTCAATGAAAATAGAGATGCGACTACAAATGACCTTTTGCAATTTATAAAAGGTCCTGATTTTCCTACAGGAGCTATTATGTACGGTGAAAAGGATATTCATCACGCATATTCTACTGGTCGTGGTGGAATCCTCGTGCGCGGTGAAGCTGAAATAGTGGAGGATAAGAAAGGTCAATTCCAGATCATAATTACTTCTATTCCATATAGAGTAAATAAAGCTGAACTCATAATGAAAATTGCAGATCTTGTAAGAGATAAAGCTATAGAAGGTATAAAAGGGCTTAGAGATGAATCAGATAAAGATCTGCGTATAGTTGTAGATCTTAAACAAGGTGCATATTCAGAGAAAGTTCTTAATTTTATTTATAAACATACTCAACTCGAAGATACTTTCCATGTAAATATGGTGGCGCTTGTAAATGGTGTACCGCAGACCATTGCCCTTAAGACTTTCCTAGAAGAATTCATCATTCATCGTATAGAAGTCATACGCCGACGCACGAAATTTGATTTGAATAAAGCCGAAGAACGTGAACATATTCTTATAGGTTTGAAAAAGGCACTTGATCATATAGATGAAATCATTACCTTAATACGAGGTTCTAAGGATGCTATAGAAGCACATGCAAATCTTATGAAAAAGTTCAAATTTTCAGAAAGACAAGCCACAGCCATACTCGAAATGCGTTTGCAGAAGCTCGCTGGACTTGAAAGGCAAAAGGTCTTAGATGAATTGAAAGAAGTTCAAGAACTTATAGAGAAATTAAAAGAAATTCTCGGAAGTGAGAAGAAAGTCAGGGGAATTATAAAAGATGAACTTACAGAAATAAAATCAAAATATGGTGATGATAGACGCACCAAGCTCATTCGTCATAATTTGAAAGATTTCAATCCCGAAGATCTCATAGCAGACGAAGAAAGTGTACTTGTACTTACAAAAGGTGGATATATAAAACGTACGAATCCAGATGAATATAGAAAACAGAAAAGAGGAGGTGTGGGTGTAGTAGATTTAGATACAAAGGAAGAAGATTTCATCACACATCTCATATATGCCAGTGCCCATAATGATCTTCTATTCTTTACTGATAAAGGGAAAGCATATCAGATAAAGATGTATGATCTTCCGGAAGGGAAAAGGGCAACAAAAGGCAA
>JBBUAH010000031.1:8070-9841 GCA_038058815.1 Patescibacteria group bacterium | reverse complement strand
ATTTGTTCGCAAGCGAAAAATAAAAGACCTCCTCACCGTGCCGAGTCTCAATTTTGCAGAATACATGCAAAATCGTGCGAGCCTATTTTATCTAATCCGAGCGCATCATCTTTATGAAGACCTCCTGTGGAATATTCACATTTCCACGACCAAGCTCTTTCATTTTCTTTTTACCTTCTTTCTGCTTCTCCCATAATTTCATTTTCCTAGTCCTGTCCCCTCCATACATATGTTGAGTAACATTTTTCTGCATTCCAGTGAGAGTCTCTGAAGCGATAATACGACCTTGGGCTTTTCCTTGAATTTTCAATGTAAACATTTGTCTTGGGAGTGCCTTATGCAATCTCTCTACAGAAATCTTCGCCTCTTCTTCTAGACGTCTTCTGGATACTACTCTCGTAAAGGCGATAACGGGCTCATCAGCGACCAAAATATCCAGACGCGCCACATCTGCCTCTCTCATTTCCCCTATTTCATAAGAAATAGATGCAAAGCCCGATGAAACACTCTTTATTTCATCAAAGAAATTTCTCATAAGTTCGCGAAGGGGCATGATTAGGGTCAATGAATTGCGGTTTTCACTGAAATTTTCTGTTGCTAATACTTCACCTTCATGATCGAATATGCTTTGCATAATGATTCCGAGATAATTTGGCGGGGTGATAATTTTCATATTAACCAAAGGCTCAAAAACTTTCTTTATTTCATGATCATCAGGAAAAAGAGATGGGAAATATATGGTCACTATTTTTCCGTTTTTTAATTCGACATTATATGTGATACTCGGAGTTGTCACTACTAAATTTAAATTGAATTCCCTGCGTAGACGCTCTGTAATAATTTCAAGATGGAGCATACCAAGGAATCCACAACGAAATCCACGACCTAGAGTACCTGATGCCTCTTCTTCATATGTAAAAGAAGAATCAGAAAGACGAAGTCTTCCGAGAGCTGTGCGAAGGGCATTGAAATCATTTTGATTTTCTGGATATACAGATGCCCAGACCACGGGACGTGGAGTCATATATCCAGAAAGGGGTGCTAGAGTATCCTTTACAGATGCAACAGTATCTCCGACAGATGCTATGCCGGGCTGTTTTATCCCTGTGACTATATATCCTATTTCACCCGCGCTTAGAGTCTCAGTAGGAGTATCATCAGGAGCGAATATTCCTACCTCTAGAGCTTGAAATTTCTCATCTGAAACCTTGAATATAAGCTCATCATGCCTTTTCACCATGCCATTCATGACACGGACATAGACTATAACTCCCTTATGATTCGAATATTGAAAATCGAAAACGAGAGAACGGAATTCCTTTGTATTATCTAAAATCTTTGGAGCTGGTACTTTCTTTATTATATAATTCAGAAGATCAGTAACTCCTTCACCAGTTTTCCCTGAAACTTTCAGTACATCTTTTTCTCCACATTGAAGAAGAGTGCAGACTTCATGTACGACTTCAGGGATCTTCGCTAAAGGAGAATCGATCTTTGATATAACAGGAATAATAGTAAGACCACTTTCGCGCGCCATGTTTAGCGTGGTCAGGGTCTGCGCTTGTACACCTTGAGTAGCGTCTACAAGAAGAATAGAGCCCTCCACAGCCTTAAGAGATCTAGAAACTTCATATGAAAAATCAATATGCCCAGGAGTGTCTATGAGATTTAAAATATGATTCTTCCATTTCATTCTGACGGGTTGCATCTTTATGGTAATTCCTCTTTCCCTTTCAAGCTCCATACTATCTAGTACTTGCTCCTGCATTTT
>JBBUAH010000031.1:307-7970 GCA_038058815.1 Patescibacteria group bacterium | reverse complement strand
TCCTGATCCGGCACAACAATATCTGATTTCCAGATCTTATGATGAAGAGTCTGCCATATTTCTTTTATTTCACGATTTTTAAGAAGAATAAGGACAAAAATACCGACAACAATTCCCACTATGCCCGCACAGAATCCTTGTAAGAAAACTCCTAGACTTTTTTCTAGAGTAAAGAAAATATTGAAAAAGCGAAGAGATATGAATGTCACATAGCCCATGATTATTGATGCAGAAAAACTTTGGAAAAGGGTTGAAATTACCGGCTTTGAAAAACCATGATAGTCTTTTTCAAACATAAACCAATGTAAATATGTATTTATAAAGACACCTATAGAGTATGCAAGGGGAAGAACGAGAACACTAGTTCCACTCTGCCCACTGACTTTCAATAAATCTTCAAGGAAGAATGCAAAAATCGGGAATGCGAAGAAAGCTTTTGTAAATCCATATCCTAAAGCAACTATAATAATTCCAGAAATAATATTTATAAGAAGTGGCTTTCTAGTCTTCCCTTCAGCATAGAAAGCTCTAACAAAAAGTAAGATGAGACTCTGACCAATGACGGAAATAATGAAAAGCGCTAAAGTAGCTGCAGTCAAGCGTGTATCAGACCAGTCGAATTGTCCCGCGCCATATATAGTCCTTACAATCTGAGCTCGAAGAACAATGAAAAGGACGGTTACAGGAATAGACCAGAAGACTATATGGCGCGCGGAATCTATCATTTGTTTCAGAAATTCACTCCTTTTCTTTTCAACAAAAAATCTAGAGAGTGTCGGGAAAACAGCCGAAGAATAGCTAATACCGACAATAGTAAGAGGTACGGATTGAAGATTGAAAGCTAGATTGAAAATAGAAATAGAACCGCCAGTCATAAGAGATGCCAGAGAAATCAAGAAGAAAGATGCAAGCTGATTCACAGAAAGAGTAAGGGTTCTGGGTAATGAAATGAAAACTACTTTGAGCATGGAAGACCATTCGACATTTATATGTAGACGAGGAAATACTCCCTTATGTAAGATAAATGGAATTTGTATAGCCATATGAAGGAAGGCACCGATCACCACTCCCCATACCAGACCATATATACCCATGATTGGATATAGAAAAATAACACCAATAATAATTCCAAAATTATAAACAATAGGACTCAATGCATAGATCAGAAATCTCTTATGCATCTGAGTAATACTAGAGAGAAAATTGGAAATCCCTAGGAAAATCGGTGATAGAAGAAGTATTCGTGTAGCTATGATAAGCTCTTCCAATGAAGAATCATTTGCAAATCCGGGTAAAAGAAATTTCACAAGCCAAGGAGTAAAAAAGAAAGTTATAGCACTCACGATAATAATCGCAAAAAAGAAAATAGAGAAAACACTATCTATGAAGCGTTGCCCTTTATCAGAATCATTATGAAATCTATCAATAAAGAAAGGAACGAGAACAGATGCAGAGACTACAGAAGCAATAGATACGAAAATAAGATCTGGAATACGAAAAGCAGAATAATAAATATCTAGAGTATGTCCAGCACCGAAGCTATATGCCAGCATTTTATCCCTTATAAGAGCTAGAACCTGCGATAAGAAAGCAAAAAAGGCTAGAAGATAAGCCGCTTCATGAAGACCGCTAATTTCTTGACTCATTAAAGAAAAAAATCTTTTTACCATGGATTAATTAGTAGATTTCGTATTAGCTGTTTTCTCTTTCACTGGTAATGTTTTCCTTTTTTCTATTTTATTATTGGTATCAGTAAATATAGATTTCCCCGATTTTAGATTGGAAATCATAAGCCCTACTTCTTTATTATCTGGATTAGTTTTTAGGATTTCTTTAAATTGGGCTAAAGCTTCTTGATTTCTATTTAAACGAGCGAGAGAAAGAGCGAGAAAATATCTAGCATTAGCATATTGATTATTGAGCTCAAGGGCTTTATTTAAAGCATCTATTGCTAAATTATAATTTTTATCATTGTATTGTAATATTCCAAGTTGAAAAAATAGAAGTGGATCTTTAGGATTTATTTGTATAGCTAATTGTGTAGAGGTAATAGCTTCTTTTATTTGACCTTGTTCCACCTGTATTTGAGAGAGGAAAAATATTGCATCCAAATAATCTTGTTTCAACTGAAGAGCTGTGCCTATATTTTTTTGAGCCTCATCAAATTTCTTCTGTGAATCTTCAAATTTAGCCAGATTTAGATATAGTGATGGATTGAAAGGGTTTAATTGTATAGCATTACTGTATGATACCTTGGTATTCTCATATGCATTTTTTATTTGAAAAGATGTAGCTATTTCTGAAATTCTAGCTTCTGCAAGATAATTGTAATAATTCGTAGGATCAATAGAAATAGCATTTCTTGTATATTGTATTGCTTTTTCAACAAGATCTCCTATTTGTTTCAATAAATCTGGATCTGGAGTCTTGGCACCTTGTTGTGCTTGTGTTTGTATTTGTTGTATTAATGAATTTATTTTAATAATATTTACTTCTGATAGAGCTTGATAGTAAACATCAGAACGATCCCATGATAGAGCCTTATTAAAATCATTTTCTGCTTGAACAAGACCTTTATTATCCGGCAGACTAAGGGAATTTATTCCACCTTGGAAATATCCAAGTGCTACACTTTTCTTAATGTAGACGAAAGTCCAAGTTATAAGAATGATAAAAAAGATAAGAGGAATTAAGAAAGTAAATTTCTTTAAACGAGAATTGTCTGCAAAATCAATATATTTTATATTTATAATCTTTTCTTTTACAAGAGAAGCCAGGAAAAGTCCAGAAAACACAAAAGTAATAAACACTATCACATGGGATGGGAAATATACTAGAAACATCATCCACAGAAAAGAAGATGTGAAAAAAGTAGATCCAACAAGAAATTTAGATATAGGACTTATAGCCTTTTTAAGTGCTAAAATCCCCGAACGAATAAAAAATATTAAAAATAGACACCATAGAATAGCTCCGATCAATCCTTGTGTAATAACAGAAGTTAAAATAAATCCAAAACCATTATTAAACTCATAATTCCAGAAGGAAGTCTGATTTATAGGTAATGGTTTAAAAAGAAGATATTGATTTATGAATTTATTCGGTCCAGCACCGAAAAGTGGATATTCTTTCAAGGTATCGGCAGAAATATCGAGAGTTGGTCGCCATGCAAGAAAAACATCCGTTTGTTCTATTTTTAAGGCTCTTATAATAGGAAGAGATATAACATTTCCTTTCCATACAAATAATATAGAAATAATAAGCACAACCAAAGAGAAAAAAGACAATCGAGATAAAATCTTCTTCACACCGGATCCTTGTGGAATCTTATTTAAATACTGATAGACATTTATACCAAGAACCACAATAAGAAAAGCAATCCAAGTAAATTTATAATTCACTATGGATAAGGTAAAAAGGGAAATAATAAGCAAAATAGATAAAAGTAATTTCAGATTTCTGTTTAATATAAGAAATTGAATACTTAAAAAAGAAAGTATGGCTATAATACCGGCTAAGATTCCAAAATCATACCATCTACCTATAAGCGTAGAAGATAAGGTATTTAGAACTCCTAAACTTAAGAAATCAATTCCTAAGAAAAATCTAGCAATATGAAAAAGAAATAAGATAAGGAAAGAAATTAAAACTCCAGCATATACATAAAGAATCCTATCTTCATCATTACTTGAAAAATAAGATACTATAAACATTACAGAGAACATGAGAAGTAAAAAACTTGCATTACCGACTTCAAACCCTTGACCAAAAAAAGATTTCGCAACATTCGTGCTTAACAAACTAGAGATAATTATAGAAGCGACTAGAAGGATGGATATAGTGGATAGTGAATTTTTTGGAAATGTGAAAGATTTCTTTTCTAGAAGATGAAAGATTACATATAATATTCCAGATATCAGGACACCAAAAACAATTATTATTGTTTTTGATACATCAATCGATGCATATGAAGTAGATAAAAACACCAAAGGTGAAAATATGAGAGTGATTAGAAATACAATAAAAGAGGCTTTCTCAATATAAGAATAAGACCTCTTTTCACTCTGTACTGGAATATTCACATTCGTGTTTGTATTTACGTTCGTGTTCGTCTTTTTTAGGTTTGGCATGAATTCATCATCCATAATGTTTTTGTAGAAATAGTATATTTTATTAATTTCTTTTCTAAATATATCAAAAAACTCCCCGTTTGGGAAGTTTTTTGATATTACATACCGATAAGCCGAGTTCTGTATCTACCTTGCGGTAGACGACAATCATTTATCTGGGAGATGAGTCGCCCCATCCCTCAAGCGGCACTCCCATCCACATAATATCCCATACATTAAGTTCGGGATATTATGTGGATGGGCACGGCCTTGCACTGAAGTAAGGATTTTGTCGTTGCACTTTGTATATTTCTATACAAACTAATCCCGAAGGATTTGTCTTCCGTTTCCGAAAGACACGTCTCTGTTCGCACCTCTCGCCTTACGGCGGACGGGCGTTACCCGCTACCTGTCTGTCTGTATTTTCATACAGCCAGTGCTCGGACTTTCCTCTATCAAGGCTTCTTTCGAAATATTGACAGCGATTGTCTGGTATGTGACAATACTATACCATATAAAGTGTCAAATTGCAAAATAGGCTCGTTTACGTCCAAGCAAAATTGGACTCGCTTGCTTGCGTTCGGAGGCTCTTTTATTTATTCGCAAGCGAAAAATAAATGACCTCCTCACCGCGTCGAGTCTCAATTTTGCTACTACACCACTTCGCAAACTCCCGAAACGCAGGCTAGCTCTTTCTTTACATCAAGTTCATTCTGCTTTTCATATGTTATAATCTTTGAATAATCAATATGTTCAAGTCTCTTAGAAAGCTCTTTGTATTTCTTTTCATCAATTGATTCATATGGAGCAAGCTGATAAACATGGTCTTCTCTAGGTAAAAATGAAAGTCCTCCTATAATATTCCAATTTTCATAAAGCCAATTAGCAACGGATACCCATTCATCATTACCAATAGAAATTGTGACGGATGGATTGTGTTCTGTAAAATTAACCTTAACCATTTTCCAATATTCGAGTTGTTCTATGGCTGTCATACTATTTTTGAATATTGTTGTTCCTTTAGGAGATTGAACGGGAAATTCAAGGACATAAGTAGTAGCATTTTCCGTGGTCTGACCAACCTCAGGAAAATACGGTACACCTTGATCCTTCAACATCTTAAATAAAGAATCTGTAGAAGCAATGCGTACACGACGAACGTAATATTTAGAATGGCGAGGATGCATGCCAGAAGAACAATCGAAGGTCTGTGAGCCGTTCCCAGATGGTTTTACGCATGTAACTGCTGTAGATTCATTTATTCCGAAACGCTTCGAAAATTCTTTATTTACTTTTATAACTTCATTTTTAAGTCTTTTCATTACTTCTGGCTTCCTGACAGCTGGGCAATCCCATTGCCCAGTAATAGAGACGCCCAATAGTCGTTCTTTTTCACAACGCTCTTTCCATTCCTTGGAAAGATACTGAAAATTCGTAAGGGTTGATTGAAAAGTCCCAAGTATTGTAGCAATACGAACTTTCTTCAGAAGTGTTTCTTCCGTATCGTCCACTCGAGCGATTATTTCTGATAGATTACAAAATTGCTTTGATTGCAATATTATTTCACCGCAAGGATTCACCCCGATTAAACCTATGATATGTTGACCACTTGAATCAAAATACCCCTTATATTCCTTCAAGACTTTTATTCGACGCTCTGGCAAAGTCTTTGCTAGAGAACCACGATTAAATATTCCCCTTTCCCCAGAACGACTTTCTATAAGAGCCATCCATTCCTTGAGAAACTCTTCGTTTGAAGGTTTATTTATGTATACAGCAGAATTATTGGCAAGCATTCTATGAGGATGAGTTATATAGAATGCACCTTTTTTAGCATCACGAATTTCGGAATCATCAAAGTCAGAGAGAGAAATTAGAGCACTTCTTCTCACACCTCCAGAAACTATACATTCTCCCATCATACAAATAATGTCATGGACATCAATATTTCTTAGCCTTCTACCTTGACGATCAAATATAGTCTGACGTGTAAAACTTAAGAGACGTTTCAATGGTTCTGGACCCGATGCTTTACCACCACCGATCTTCAAACGAACACCTAATGGCCTAATAAGGGAAAAATCAAAATCAATATCCTTACCAGAAGCCCATGCCGTAGTACCGACAACAAAAGCTTCACACCAACCTTCTTTAGAATCTGGAACTATAAAAGTTTTTAACTTATCACCTGTTTGTAGCATTATCTGTGGAAATTTCTGTACATTAGCACTTTCAGCAGAAAATCCTACACCTGTTCCATTCATAGAGATATACATAATCTCAGACATATCTTGGAATGATTCTGGAGCTATGTAAGAACAATTATAAGCACAGACATTTGTCCGTCGTGCTGGAGCACCAGCAAATTGCATTAAACGCATTGATGGTATAGCTTGTTGGTTCAGAATAGAATCACGAATTTCTTTATATTCTGTATCTTTTAATTTGTTACCAATATTTTCCCTCATAAAAGCCATATATCTATCTACAGTCTCAATCCAAGTCTCTCTTCTATTCTCTTCATCAATCCATCTAGAATATGTTCTATAATAAACAAATTCTCCAAGAGCATTTCTAAAATACTTTTTACTATCTGTAGCAAGCTTTCTTATATTTTCTGGTACTTCAAGACCCTTAATACGAAGCTTAGCACGTTCATCGCGGTACAAGACATAATGCTTGGCTGTCTTTACATAATCTGAACGCATAAGTTCTTGTTCTACAACATCCTGAACACCTTCAACTGTAGGTATAAAATTCTTAAATTTCTTAGCAATACGGACAAGCTCGGCATAGACTTTATTTGCAACCAAAGCCGACTCTTCTTGTGAACCTTCATTTATGGAAACCATGGCCTTGAAAATGGCATTGGCGATCTTTTCTATATTGAAAGGAACTACTCGTCCATCTCTCTTTAGAATTGATTTTACGAATTCAACATTTTTACCTGACTTTCCTGAACCTTTCTTTACTTTTGCCATCATCATATGTATTTTAATAATTAAATGAATAATTTTTAATTTGTAGTATACATTGTACTCTAAAAATCACTTTTAAAAAGAGTTTTTTAAAGTAAAATAAGCATCAAGAAATAAAATCACCTTAATGTAAATATACGTGGTAAAATAGAGTGGTAAATAAAGCTTTGCTGAAGAAAAATTTTAAATAAATAATGAAATAGAAATGTTTTTTTATAAAAATAATCGATTTTTCTTACTTATTCACAGTTTTTGAGAAAAATTTAAAACTTTTCCAATTTTCAAACTATTATTTTCTGCAAATCCTGCATTTGCTTCAAGTATATACATGCTATTAGTCGGTGGGATAAAGACTTTAGGATAAGTCAAAGGTGAAATATTTGATTCTATATGATTGATTTTATAATTTTCATCTAACCATAAAATATCAATTGGAAATTTCATATCTTTCATCCAAATACCATACATATCGGCTTCATTAAAGATAAAAATCATTGCCGAATCCTCCAATAATGAATCCATACCACCAAGTCCACGAGTTTTACTTTCTCTTGTATTTACTACCATGAGTGGAAT
>JBBUAH010000031.1:0-297 GCA_038058815.1 Patescibacteria group bacterium | reverse complement strand
ATTTCTGGTTTATTAACATCCGCCCTAAACTGTGAAAATATAAAAATCGAACCGAGAAATATAGTTCCAGCCAATGTAAATAATGCCAATCTAGTATTCATATCTATATTATATATTAAATTACCAAAATCGACATCTTAGAATCGTCTGTATACCAGTGAGAGCATCTTTAAATCTAATCTTCTTCCCTTCTTCTTTATTTCTTGGTTTATATTGAATAGAAGTCTCTATAATCTTTCCACCTTGTTTTATAATCTCGCATGTGACTTCTGCTTCAAATTCGAAACCAAGACTTCT
>JBBUAH010000030.1:0-7019 GCA_038058815.1 Patescibacteria group bacterium | reverse complement strand
CCTCCTGCCACTTCCATATTGTCACAAGTAAAGGTGAACCTAAGAATATTGAAGAATATGTTCCTGCTATGATGCCGATTATAAGTGCCAAAGCGAAATGCTGTGTGGATTCTCCTCCGACGAAATATAAAACGATTAAGGCAAGGATAGTCGTCATGGATGTATTTATGGAACGGATGAATGTTTGGCTTATACTTTCACCGACTATTTGATCATAAGGCTTTTTCGTATTTGCAAGTCGAAGATTTTCACGTACTCGATCAAATACCACAATAGTATCGTGTACAGAAAAGCCCAAGACGACTAGAAGCGCTGTAACGAAAAGCGTATCTACTTCATATCCTGCGAAATACCCGAGAATAGCGAAAGCTCCTGTAGGAATGATGATATCGTGAACAAGCGCAACTATCGCGACTATTCCATATTTCCAAGATGAAATGGGTTCTGAAACTTTCCTGAAAGCAAAAGCAATAAAAAGAACTATTGCAAAAATGACTAGGACAATAGATACCGCGGATTTCCTCAAAGCTTCCGAGCCGAGTAAAGGACCGACAGAATCGAATCTTTTTTCAGTAGAAGTTCCAAATGTTCCAAAAACAGAGTTTAATGAATTTTTCTGATCATTTGTTATATCCTTCATCCTTATAATATATCCTTTATCACCCGTAGCACGTATAGAAGCATCTAGGGCAAGAGGTGCAAGTGAATCAGAAAGCTTGGCTTGTTCTGGGCGTATTCCTGTATATTCAATTTCTATAATAGATCCACCTTTGAAATCGATTCCGGGCTTAAGGCCCCAGAAACCCATAGCAAGAAAAGAACCGATTACTAAAATCGCTGATAAACTGTAGAAAATTTTTCTGTATTTTACAACAAACATATTAGTTATTTTTAATTAAAGTTTTAGTAAAACCATTACTAATAAGAAATGTCGACAATCTCGTAGTATTTTTTGGCGCTACAGCATAAAGGAATATTCTGGAAGCAGTAATAGCTGTAAACATACTGACAATAACACCAATAAGAAATACAAGGGCAAAACCAGTAACTACAGACGTACTTCCGAAATAGTAAAGGATTAGGCCTGTAATAATACTTGATGTATTGGAATCACGAATAGAAAGCCAAGCGCGAGCAAATCCTTCATGCATCGCTTCGCTTATACCCTTTCCTCTTCGAAGTTCTTCTTTCATTCTTTCAAAGATAAGGATATTAGCATCCACGGCCATACCGATCGAAAGAATAAACCCTGCAATTCCAGCCGCAGTAAGTGTTACAGGAATTAATTTAAATAAAGCCAACATAATAATCGTATAAACACTAAGGGAAACGACAGCCACGAATCCCGGCAATCTATACCAAATGATTAGAAATAAACCTATGACAATAAGGGCGATCACTCCAGCACGAATACCACCTTGCAGAGCTGATTGGCCAAGGGATGCGCCGACAGTCTGTGTAGAGAGAAGTTCTATAGGTACGGGAAGAGCACCATAGTTTAGATTTCTTACAAGAAGCTTGGCTTCATCAAGCTTGAAGGCTCCAGAAATTACAGCCTTACCATCTTTTATCTCTTCACGCACAACAGGAAGAGAGATAGCTTGACCATCTAAGAATATTCCAACAATATTTCCTACATTTTCCTTAGTAACTTTTGCAAATAATGTTTTTCCTTCAGAATTAAAATTCAATGAAACAGATGGCTCACCTGTATTTTGATTGAATTCTAATATTGCCCTTTCAAGCATTCTCCCGGTAATACCAGTCGGCTTAAAAAGTTTAGCAATCTCGGCATTTTTTTGTTCATCTGTTAAATCCTTTTTGGCATTGATAGCGTCTGTATCCTTTTTATTTAAAGTCTGAAATTCAAGAACAGGTGTCTGACCAATCATCTTTACGGCTTGGTCTATATCTGTCACTCCCGGAAGCTCTACGATAAGCTTCTGTTGTGCTTCTTTAGAACCGAGCACACCCCCCTGTTCTACTTGGACTATAGGTTCACCTACACCGAAGAGATTCACACGCTTCTCTATAACATCACGTAAAGCTTGCATGGAAACCGTCACATCACTTGATGCGATTTTTGATATATCTGCTTTATAGACAAGATGTGTGCCACCATTCAGATCTAATCCTAATTTAAAAATACCTTGATAATATGTAAGTAAACCAATACCGACTGCTATAATTATCAGGAATACTGCAATAATTCGTGTTTTAAGCATAATGTGTCTATTATAGAGATTTAATATCTTTTTGCAATCATTGAAATACTACCTTCCAACAAAAGTAATAAGTACCTTCAATGTCCTTAAGGCTGTTTTCAGATCAAGTATAAATGAGCGATGTTTGATATAATAAAGATCATATGAAAGTTTATTTCGAGTTTCTTCCATATCAAGCCCATGATGAGGATGTCTTTCATGATAGATCTGTGCCCAACCAGAAAGTCCCGGCTTTATAGTATGACGAATATTGTAATAAGGTATTTGTTCAGCATATTCCTTCACTGGATCAGGGAATTCTGGACGAGGACCAATAAGTGAAATATCTCCCCTAAGAACATTCCAAAGCTGAGGGAATTCATCTATACGAGTCTTTCTAAGAAATGAACCGACTCTTGTAACTCTATTTTCCACGCTTCCCCATTTGCCATTATCATTGGCAACTGTCATAGTTCGAAACTTCATTATCCTTATTATCTTATTATATTGACCTATTCTATCTTGATAACTAAATACGACCCCCCTATCTTCTATCTTTATGGCAAGTATTACAAAAGGATAAATGATTAAAGAAAATAGACCTAGTATCGATGATACAATGATATCGAATACGCGTTTCAGAGAATCGTAAACAAATTTTGGGGCAACAGATGACATATTTTCTATAAACCAAGTCTGACCGACAAGAGATAATGGCACTTTATTGAATATATCTTCATACATTTTACTAACATCAAAAAAGAGAATTCCAGATATTGCAAATTTATATAGATTAGGAATTACATCGATAAGATGAGAGTATCTAGTGTCTACTATGATAATGGATACCTTTTTTTCCAAAATAAAATCAGAAACACTTTTTAATGTCTGCTTATGATCCGAAGATGGTCTTATAATCCCTATAAAATCGAAATGATATCGAGAATTATTATTTATCTCTTTATAAAGTTCTTTTGCTTCATCTGTATCTCCTATAAGTAATGCCCTTTGTGTTCTCTTTGGTCCCATTCTAGGAGCTAGAAGCATTCTCCATAGAGACATCAGGATTAAAGATAGTACTAGATAAATAAAAAGAAAAAATCTTGGAGCAATAGAGAAGAATGGTAAGAAATAGAAGAAAGCGATACCTATGAGAGCATTTATAAGCTGAACATTCAAAAGAGTTGATGGTAATCTATTTTTAAAAAGTAATGTATGTTTTTCATATAATCCTGCAATGAAATAGACAAGAACAAAAGCAATAAAAAGTATGGAAAATGGTAAAAGGTGGATCTTTATAACATCCATAGACGGAAAATTCCCATATCTCATAATAAGGGTCAAAATAAGGGATATGATAAGAACACAAACATCACCCAAGAACAATATTACTGGCTCTTTTCTGTGAATTATGTTCATAATCGATATAATACACAAAATCGGGCAAAAATGGTACTCTAATAGCATGAAAGTGCTTATTTTGATTACAAAGTCAAATATGGGTGGTGCACAGCGCTATGTATATGATTTGGCCACAAATTTACCAAAAGATATATATAATGTGGAAGTTATGGCTGGAGGAAATGGTCCACTTATAGAAAAATTGAAATTAGCTGGTATAGAAGTTAATGGCGATTTACCTATTGAAAGAGATATAAATATATTTGATGATATTAAGGCATTTTTTAAATTGATTTCTATTTTAAGGAAGAAGAGACCAGATGTACTACATGTAAATAGTTCGAAGATTGGTGGATTGGGAGCTCTTGTCGGAAGACTTACGAAAGTGCCGAAAATTATCTTCACAGCTCATGGCTGGGCATTCAATGAAGATCGGTCTTTTATTTCGAAAATATTTATTAAATTAAGTTATTGGTTTATTATTACCCTTTCCCATGTGACAATAGCTGTTTCAGAAGCAACGAAATATCAAATGCGCAACTGGCCTACAATTTTCGAAAAAATAACAGTAATTCATAATGGAATAAAGAAAGAACCTGGATTTTCTAAAGTTAATGCAAGGTATGAACTTTCTCAATTGAATAAACAATTCTCTCAAATAATAAAGGATACTCCAGCGAAGAATTTGACCATAATCGGTAGTGTTGGCGAATTGCATCCTATAAAGGGTTATGAATATGCTCTGCGCGGTATTCATAATCTTATAAACAATAAACAGAATAGGAATCCAAATAGGAAAATAGTATATACCATATTTGGCGATGGAGAGAGTCGAGAAAGTCTAGAAAAAACAATAAAAGATCTTGGAATTGAATCTTCTGTTATATTATTTGGACATGTGAATAATGCATATCAATACTTGAAAGCATTTGATATTTTCTTAATGCCATCTATCTCTGAAGGGCTTCCTTATGTCGTTCTTGAAGCAGGTTTAGCTTCATTACCTATAGTATCGACTATAGTCGGTGGTATTCCAGAAATTATAGATGATATGAAATCAGGAATACTTATTCAATCAAGGAAAATAAAAGAAATACATCATGCTATAGAATTCCTATTAACCCATAAGAAAGTGCAGAAAGAATATGGATTAGCACTTCATGAAAAGGTATTGAAAGAATTTTTAATCAATAAAATGGTTGAAGAAACAGCTAAAATATATTCTATAGAAATACCTAAAACTAAGGCCCAATAAATTCGTTTTTAATTGTATCCTTATGTGCTACACGACGATAACGCCTCATACCCATGAGTATTCCGAGACTTGCAAATTCTGTGAATAAATGTGTTCCCCCATAACTTAAAAAAGGTAGGGTTGTTCCAGTTACAGGTAGAAGTTGTATATTCATACCAATATTTATGAGAAAATGAACGATTATCATAATAGCTATTCCAGAACCGAAAAGTATTTCGAAGTTCGTGGCGCCACGCATACTGATACGCACAATACGCCAGATAATTACACCGAAGAGAAAGAAAAGTAATATAACACCCGCAAATCCCCATTCTTCTGCAAAAGCAGCAAATATAAAATCTGTTTGATACTCAGGTAAGAATTTCAGACGGGATTGTGTACCATACCCCACTCCCTTACCCCACATCTGCCCCGAACCGACAGCTATTGTCGATTGATAAGCATTGTAACCTGTTCCTCGTATATCAGATAATGGATTTATGAAATTTTTTATTCGATTTTTCTGATAATCTTTAAAACCAAAACCCCATAATCCAGCAAAAACAAAAATTCCCAATAAAGCCATACCCAGTAAATGTTTTTTCGAAATTCCAGAAATGAGAACCATTCCAAGCCAAATTAAAAATATAATAACTGCCGAACCGAAATCGGGTTGGATGATAACAAGTGAAAATATGATAAAAGCATATAGACCAGAAATAAGTATATGGCGTATATTGGCAATTTCTATATGTCTTCGAGAAAAGTATTTTGCCAAAATAATAATAAGAACAAGTTTTATAAGATCAGAGGGTTGAAATGAAAAAGCTCCGAAATTAAACCAAGATATTGCCCCTTTTGTTATTTTTCCTACTATAAAGAGTGTTATGAGAGAAAAGCATGAAAAAGAAAAAAGAAAAACAGAAACCCATGTCTTTCTTAGAAATCTAAAATCAATAAAACTTAAAATAAAAAAAATAGAGATAGATATTGAGATCCAGATGATTTGTTTCGAAAAGAAACTTCCATCTCCGGTAAAAGAATTCATGGTCACAAGACCAGCACCAAGAAGAGGTAGAGTTGAAAGAAAGAGAATCCAATCTATGCCATTTCTTTCATCTCTCCCTTTAATAGAATAACTTTCGAAAAATGAGAAGATTTTATTCTTCATATTTCTAATCAGCTACAGGATTAATAACAGGCATAACTTCTATAGATGTGACTTTTCCTTCCCTATTTATAGGCCATGTAAAGGATGCGATTTCTCTACCGTTTTTAGGATTTATATTGTCTATTTTTGTTTTAGAAAAACCTTGTACATTGCCATCTGAATCGTAAAGTACAACAGAAACATCAATATTTTTATAAGGATAAAGTGTACGATTTTCTAATGTCACTTCTAAAGAAGAATTCGCATTTTCTTCCTCATATTTTTTATCAATAACAGCAAGACCTTCAAGCGTGTCATGAGATTGAAACCATGCTGGTGCTTGAACAAATTCAAAAATTGCCTTTACCAATACTCTCTGCTTTACATTTACCGCCGTTTCGAATGCTAGAGAATTCCTATGAGGTGATAATGTCATTTTCCCTTGTCTTTCTGTAATAAAGATTCCTCTATCATCATAAAAAGATATTTTATAAGGAACATTCACCGCCGCACCGCTTACATTAGGATTTACGATATAAGCAGCGACATTATATAGACCAGTCACTACTTTTTCAAATTTTGCTCCTCCCCAAGCTATCTGAGGCGGTAGGAAAGAACTTTGGCAAAGCTTTACACAAGATCCTCCACAATCTATGCCTAATTCATTACCATTCTTCTTGCCATCAGAACATGAAGGTGGTGTATATAAAAAGTAAAAAGCAGGTACTCCTATGAATAGGATTATTGCAATAATTACAACTGACCCATAAAAAGTTTTTCTTCTAGTTGACCATGAGGACATGAAGATATTATAACATATCAAAAAGAAAATCGGACTCGTCTCTCGATTTTCTAATGAATTGAATATTTTGTACTGGCGGCTAGCTACTTTCCCCTTCATATGAGTATCATCGCCGCAACCACATTTCACTTCCGTGTTCGGAATGGGAACGGGTGTTTCCATGGCGCCGAACCACCAGAACAAAAGATTCAATTTCAAAATTCGATAAATTACTTCTGAATTTTATTT
>JBBUAH010000029.1:0-2122 GCA_038058815.1 Patescibacteria group bacterium | reverse complement strand
ACCACATTTATGTGTGAAAATCTAATACTAAATTTATTAGCTATTTCTATTTTTTGGGGATGGAATAGATTGAATTAAACGAAGCATAATCTCAGTATCTGCACAATCTGTATCGCGTATCTTTCCATCTTCAGCAACCATTTTCAACTGTACGATTTTATCGTACACTTCACTTCCTTCATTTTTAAGTGATATTTTAAGATCAGACCAGTATCTTCTTGGAATCGAGCTACCTGTAAGTATAGTGATCATATCAATCACAGAGAAATACCATTTCTCCGAATCATCATCCCAATGTCGGCGAATTTGTTTGCCTTCAAAAATTGCCAAATGTTTTCCTCCTTTATTCATGTTTTAATTTTCCCATTTGAAAAACAAAAAGCAATATTGACTATACGTGACAAATAGTGCGCGCACTAGGATTCGAACCTAGGACCCCACCAGTATCAGTGGTGTGCTCTACCAACTGAGCTATGCGCGCATTTTCTACTACAAAATCGGCTCGTTCCGATTTTGCCTATTCAAAAAATATAACAGAAACGACGATAAAATACAATAAAATAAACAAGGATACGAAAAAACCACCTATTTCTAGATGGCTTCTTCTTTTTTACTATTCTCTATTTTGTTCCGTTCATTCCGGTCAGTATCTCTATAGAGGATACCGACCTATGTCCTTTCTCTCGCGGACTGAGTGTTCACTTTTAAGATGTAGAACAATAATCTTTGATCATCTTACGATGACAATCGACTCGGTAAGATAATAATCTAAAAGATTAAAATCGTAGATTCAATTTGAAATAATCCACGAGCAGCTTCCGCTACCCGTGCCTTGTTCAGGCTTGTTAATCTATATGTCGCCATATAGTTCGGACTATATCATCATCCGTTTAGAAAAAATTTCTGCTTTTATCGAATGCCACGATCCTATGATTGAAGCAAATTCTCTTATTATGGGGAATTCCACCTTCAGCATCAAAAAAACCTCGAATATAAGCAATTTTCTCTCCTTTAGTTGTAAGTCTCTTAGGATTAAAGCTAAAATCAAGATCTTTACAAACTGTTTCCAATACATAAAGATTACGATCTTTACCTTCTTTATAAATCCAAGAATTTGAACCAACTAAACACAATAAATCTTTCAAGGTTTCAAGCCATTTTGGATATTTCTGTCCAAAACGAATCCTTTTACCTTTATTAAGAGTCGCATCATGCATAGCTCCATGTAAATATGCGTATATCTCTTTTTTATTTTTTGTGTAAACAAACGGAGATCGGCGTGTAGTCTCTGAGGGGTTACTTCTTTCAGTTTCAGAAAGAGAACTTCCCTGCTGATTGTCTGCACTGATTACATTTTCACTTTTTGTTAAAATAGAAATTTTCATTTTCCTATTATAACAAAAGTAGTATCAGATACACAGATTTTCCAGCAAACAGCCAATTTTTTCAGACATAATTACTTATGTCTGGTCGCAACAAGTTTTACGACTTAGTCCTTGTCATTGAGCTTGCCTTAGGCCCACATAAAGTGAGACTTTGGGCATTCCCAACTCCCCTGACTTGACGGGCGGATTGCAATAATAATTTAATTTAATAACTTATTCTGCGTTCCCTCCAAACTTAATTTAAGTCTAGACCATACCGCTTCCCATCATTTCACGGCTTTGGACGTAGCGAGCGGATTTCCCGCACTACGCGAGTCCAATAGTTTTCAAATTCATCTCTGAAACTATCGGTTTAGTCCTTCCCATACACCTAATTATACCAAATTAAGTTGACGCATGGTACTATGACACTGCTGACTCCCACTACTATTTAAAATATTGGGTCTCCCCGGGTTATTTATATTTCTCTTCCAAACATCCTAATCGAGATTTTATTGTACTTCTCTATGACTCACCGCATAGATCGTACTTCTCTTTTTTTGACTAGGCTGCTTTTTGACTACTAGGATCCTTCAGACCAATTATTACTAATTTGGACTTATCCTTTCTCTACATTTATTTCGGAATAAATGAGTGGATTTTAACCACTTAGACATATAAACTGCCGGGCGCTTTTGATTCTGAGTACAAGACTTGAGAACGTATTCACCGCAGCATAGCTGATCTGCGATTACTAG
>JBBUAH010000028.1:0-12363 GCA_038058815.1 Patescibacteria group bacterium | reverse complement strand
GTAAATAAAATGGATAGAATGGGTGCATCCTTTGAGCGTTCATATGCATCTATTCTAG
Organism: Patescibacteria group bacterium; assembly: GCA_038058815.1. Lineage (GTDB taxonomy): Bacteria > Patescibacteriota > Minisyncoccia > Phycocordibacterales > PALSA-1337 > CAIOGI01. The sequence goes on along the minus strand of JBBUAH010000028.1, from coordinate 12,305 downwards.
AAAGACTTAATAAAAAAGCTGTAAGATTCCAGATCCCTATTGGCCTTGAAGGTGAACATATAGGAGTAGTCGATCTTCTTAGAATGAAGGCATTTTATTTCGAAGGAGAAAAGGGGGTAAATGTAGTCGAAAGGGAAATTCCAGAGAATTTAATTGCCGATGCCAAGAAATATCATGCAGAACTGATAGAAAAAGCCGTAGAACATGATGATGTACTCATGCAAATGTATTTAGATGGAAAAGAAATTCCAATAGAAGATTTGAAGAAAGCGATTAGAAAAGCAGTAATTTTAAATAAAATGTTTCCAGTCTTGACTGGATCAGCTTTGAAAAATGTCGGAGTTCAGCTAGTTCTAGATGCTGTCGTCGACTATCTTCCATCTCCTTTGGATATTCCACCGACAAAGGGAATAGATCCTAATACTGGTGAGCAGATTTTCCGTCATTCTGATGATAATGAGCCATTTTCTGCTCTTGCATTCAAACTCCAGAATGATCCCTTCGTAGGTCAGCTTACATTCTTTCGAGTATATTCTGGGACTATAGAAGCTGGAACATATCTATATAATTCCACTACAGGAAAGAAAGAGAGACTTGGACGTATAGTAAGACTTCAAGCTGATCAGCGTGAAGAAGTAAAAAAAGTCTTTTCTGGGGAAATAGCTGCAGCTGTAGGTCTTAAAGATGCTTTAACCTCTCATACTCTCTGTTCTGAAGAGCATCCTATTGTCTTAGAAACGATCAAATTCCTAGAACCCGTGGTATCTCTACGTGTAGAACCGAAAACAAAGGCGGATCAAGAGAAAATGGGTATGGCACTTCGTAAACTTGCAAATGAAGATCCAACATTTAAGATTTCTTCAAATAGCGAAACTGGAGAGACTATTATCTCTGGTATGGGTGAGCTTCATCTAGAAATCATGGTTGATCGTATGAAAAGAGAGTTTTCTGTTGAAACAAATGTCGGTAAGCCACAAGTAGCGTATCGAGAGACTATTATGGGTACAGCTGAAGCAGAACATAAATATATAAAGCAAAGTGGAGGAAAGGGTCAATATGGTCATGTGAAGATAAATATAAAGCCATTAGAGAAACTTGATCCTGATAAAAAAATTCCTAAGAATGTCAGCCGTTATGATGATTTTGAATTTATAAACTCCATAAAAGGTGGTGTAATCCCTCAAGAATTCATTCCTGCTGTCGAAAAGGGAGTCCATGAAGCTATGGATAGGGGAATTGTCGCTGGATATAGAATGGTAAATATTTCATGTGAACTTACATACGGTTCATATCATGATGTTGACTCTTCAGAAATAGCATACAAAATCGCTGCTTCACAGGCTTTTCAAGATGCGGCAAAGAGAGCAAGACCTGTTATTCTAGAACCTATCATGAAGCTAGAAGTACTTTTTCCGGAAAAATTTATGGGTGACATCACAGGTAGTATCTCTTCAAAAAGGGGGACTATTCAAGAAATGACAGAAAGAGGCCAAGCTAAAGTCCTTCATGCCATGGTTCCACTTTCAGAAATGTTTGGCTATACCACACAGCTTCGCTCTATGACTTCAGGACAAGGTAGTGCAACAATGGAATTCAATCATTATGAAGTAGTACCGAAGAATGTCGAAACGTCTATTATCGAGGCGAGGAAGTAAGATATTATTTTAATGTGTTTTTGTTTTTTATCATGATTATGCTATGATATTTATCATGGAGATTAATCAAGAATTAAAGTCAAAAATCGCGAAATTAGCCAAAGAATACAATCTTTCTTTGATTGTACTTTTCGGTTCACAGGCCACTGGGTATGTTCACAAACATAGTGATGTTGATATTGGTTATATTTCTAATGAAAATATCGATTTCAATAAGAATTATGACATAAGTATGAAATTGGCACAGATCTTCAGACATAAGGATATTGAGTTCACAAACATATATAATATTTCTCCGTCAATGAAAAAACAAATTGCTGATACGGGTATTCCTCTATATATGGAAGATCATGTAATTTTTGATTATTTTAAAATTCATGCTCTTCGTGAATATTTGGATACTAAGCCACTTAGAATGTATCGTGATTCTTTAGTAATGGATTTTATAAAAACTCATGCCTAATAATGATATTATAGCAAGTAAACTTGGTGCTATGCGAGACTATCTCTCTGAGCTCTTACCGTATATTGAAAAAGCACGACAAGGTATTATCAGTATCGAAAGTCCTGAATTACGTATCATTGAACGGCTATTCCTCTTGATTGTTGATGCGGCTATAGATATAAATACTCATATTATTACTAGAAATAAATTTGAATCTCCCGATGATTATCAGGGCACTTTCGCCACTCTAGCTCAGCATAAAGTTCTTCCACTCCAATTAGCAGATAAAATCAAGGAATCAGTCGGATTACGTAATATGATGACGCATGGTTACGAAAAGGTCCAACGACAAAAAATGTTTAATGATATAATCAATGGCATTGATCAATATTCTACATATATGAAAATTATTGCAGAGTATATGGAAAAAATAAAACTCCCCTAAATGAATTTATAAGATATCTTATTTATTCTGTATAAAGATATGTGTATAACTATTTGTTAAAAGTTATCGGGGGGGGGTATACTTATGATTAGTTATCAGATATTTAATTAACAGTTTTAAAATTTAATATGAAGAAAATAATAAAATTTGGATTTTATGCGACAATTATATTTGTTGCGGTTTTCTCTGTCTATTCCTTAGTTAATGCTCAGACCTCCGTCATATGTCCCATTGGATATACATGTACACCTATTGCTCAACAATTAAATTGCCCGGTGGGTTATGTCTGTACCCCTACGATACCGTCTGTAAAGCCTCCTGTTAGGGCAAATGACTCTTGCTATTTATTTACCCAAAACCTCACTATAGGAAGCATGGGTCCTGATGTTGTAGCTCTTCAGACATGGCTTATTGGAAGTGGTTTCGATATACCAGCTATTTCTAAAGGTCAGACTCCTAAGGGGTATTTAGGTTACGCTACTGCCTTTGCTCTTAGGGCTTATCAAGTCAGTGTAGGTCTTCTAGGGACAGGATATTTCGGTCCATTGGAGCGTGCGAAGATAAATGCTTCGTGTAGTAGCCCTAAAAGTATTATAAAATCCATTGTAAGTTCGACTGTTCCATCTATTACTGTATTAAGTCCTAAACAAGGAGGTGTATATGATAATGGTTCAACACAAAATATTAATGTTCAATGGAATTCACAGGATATTATTGCTGATTATTATTATGTTGATCTCGGGAATATTTCCACAGGAAATACAAGTATTAATCTAAAAGATAATGTATCAATAAATTCCAATGGAATTAGTTTCCAACCAACAGAAAATATTATTAATTCTGTGATAGCAAATAGTGGAGGAAAGACGAAAGAACAAACTAAAGATGGTTATTATGTGATTGTTGTAGCGTTAAAGAAACTCAGTAATGGATATAACACTGAAGTTGCAAGAGGGAAAAGTGGAATATTTACTATTAATCCTTTGATATATACTCCTCCTACAACTCAACCGCCGATTACTATTCTAAGTCCAAATGGGGGAGAAAATTTTGCACAGGGAGAAAGCTTGAATGTTATTTGGAATTCTTCATCTCCCACTCAACCAGTTGATGTAAAAATATTAAATTCAAATAATCAGGTCTTACCAAATCCATTTCAAGCTAATGTTAAACCTTCAAACAGTAATGCACAGTCTATAGGATTTACAACTTCTCCAAGTATTATTCCTTTAGGTCAGTATAAAGCTAGAGTCTGTAGTGCTGGAACAGATAATTGTGATGATAGTGATGCAGTCTTTAACATTATCTCTCCAGTTATTAATGTTCAGCCTGTAATTAATCAAATTACACCACAACCAGTCTCTGTAGGCTCGTCACTAACAGTTAATGTTACTAATGCTGGCCGATCTGGGAATATTATTCTCACCACATCTGATGGTTTAAAAACTTGGAGTACTGGATATGCCACTGATATACGTACTCTCAATGGGTTTTCACTTTATGATGGTTCTAAACTCAGCTTTACAATCCCAAGTACAATAGGTCGTGGTGTTCACCCAGATAGTTGGTGGAATGAACCTACCGTTCCAATTACATCAGGAATTTATAAGCTATATATGGGTGCTTCTGATGCAAATAACACCTTTATAAAGAGTAATGTGATAGATGTTTCTATTACATCTCCAACCCCCACTCCCACCGTCCCCACAATCACCTCCATATCCCCAACATCTGGTCCCGCTGGTATTGTAGTAACTATTACTGGAACAAATTTCACATCCATTGGTAATGTAATTGAATTTAATACTGGTACCGGTGGTACATCATTCACCTCTAATTCATCTGATGGAAAAACTTTGAAATTTACTGCACCAAATTATACTTATGGAGATTATAAGATATCAGTAAGTAATGATACATATAGCTTCGGTCCTGTATTTGGTACCCCATTCAAACTCACAGCGCCACCTCTACAGACATCATATATAAGTCCTATGGATTTGAATGCTAGTATCTGGGATGCAATAGGGGAATACTTCAAAATAAAACGTGATTAAGATTTAAACATTATAAATTTGACTTCAAAACGTGTACTATGCTACCATAGCAAGTACGCGTTTTTGCGTTGGCTTTGGTGTCATCTCTTAGAAGTTCTCTCTAGAGGTCTTTTGGGAATGTTAGTCTTTATTAATAGTTATTAATTTTAAATAAATTTTATGGCAGCAGAATTTAATCGAACGAAACCACATGTTAATGTAGGAACTATCGGTCATATCGATCACGGTAAGTCTACATTGACAGCCGCTATTCTAGCGGTTCAAGCAAAGAAAGGTCTAGCAAACATTAAGGCTTATGCCGATATCACTAAAGGTGGTACTGTTCGTGATGCTACCAAGACTGTTACTATTTCTCTCTCTCACGTAGAATACGAAAGTCCAACAAGACACTATGCTCATATAGACTGTCCAGGACATGCTGATTTCGTAAAGAATATGATTACTGGCGCTGCTCAAATGGATGGTGCTATTTTAGTTATTTCTGCTACTGATGGTGTGATGCCACAGACTCGTGAGCATGTACTTCTAGCTCGTCAGGTAGGTGTGCCTAAGATTGTAGTTTTCCTAAACAAATGCGATCTAGTACAAGAAAAAGACCTTCTCGATCTAGTGGAAGAAGAAGTCCGTGAACTTCTTACTAAGAATCAATTTGATGGAAAGGGAGTTCCCGTAATTCGTGGTTCTGCAAGTCTAGCTCTAAATGGTGATGCAGAATGGTCAAAGAAGATTGATGAACTCATAAATTCCCTTGATTCATATATTCCTATGCCAGTACGTGAAGTCGATAAGCCATTTCTTATGCCTATTGAAGACATTTTCTCTATCGAGGGTCGTGGGACAGTAGTCACTGGCCGTATTGAAAGAGGAATGATCAAAGTCGGTGAGGAAGTCGAAATAATCGGATTTAAAGATACTTCAAAGACAGTTATTACTGGAATTGAAATGTTTAATAAAAGCTTAAAGGAAGGTATTGCAGGTGATAATGCGGGGTTGCTTCTAAGAGGTACAGGAAAAGATGATGTGACTCGTGGTATGGTCCTAGCAAAGACTGGTACAGTGAAGCCACATACAGAATTCGAATCAGAAGTATATATTCTAAAGAAAGAGGAAGGAGGTCGTCATACACCTTTCTTTACTGGATACAAGCCTCAATTCTATATTAGGACTACTGATGTGACCGGTGAAGTAACACTTGCAGCTGGAGTAGAAATGGTAATGCCTGGAGATACAGTGACATTTAAGGTAAAGCTCGTAGCACCCGTTGCCCTAGAGGATAAAATGAGATTTGCCATTCGAGAAGGAGGAAAGACAGTCGGTGCAGGGGTCATAACTAAAATCATTGCATAATACTGCCATACAATAATATCAATACCATGCCTACAGCCACCAAAGAAGTAAAAAAAGTAATAAAACCGAAGATAAAGGTTTCTAAAGTGGCAAAGGAAGGTGATATTTCAAAGCTTCGCATAAGAGTTCGTGCATACGAACATAAGATTCTTGATGCCTCTTTGAAACAAATAATGGATACAGCTATCCGTTATGATGTTACTTTTTATGGCCCTATACCACTTCCTACAGAAATTAAAAAATATACGGTAAATCGTTCAGCATTTATTTTCAAGAATGCACGTGAACAGTTCGAAATGCGTGTTCATAAGCGCCTTATCGACATTATCAATCCTAATCAAAAGATCATAGAAGCGCTTACGAATCTAAGTCTTCCATCAGGTGTTAATATCGATGTTAAGATGATGTAAGATTGCATTTATTATACTGATATGAAATTCATTCTTGGAAGAAAATTAAATATGACCCAAATCTTCGATAAAGATGGCGTGGTTCATGCAGTCACTATAGTAGAAGCTTCTCCTGTCACAGTAAGCCAAGTAAAGACAAAGGAAAAAGATGGCTATACTGCTTTACAAATAGTCCGTAAGGTAAATAAGAAAGAAATAAAAAAAGAGTTTAGAAATGACGAATTTACACAGAAATCTGGTGATTCTATTGATCTTAGCCAATTTAAAGAGGGTGATAAGGTAGAAGTAAGTGCTATTTCAAAAGGTAAAGGTTTTCAGGGTGTGGTCAAGCGTCATGGTTTCCATGGAGGTCCTAGAACTCATGGTCAGAAGCATAGTGAACGTGAGCCGGGCTCTATCGGTGGAGGACTTAGAAATAAAGTGCCGAAGAAAATGCGCATGGCCGGAAGAATGGGAAGTGATAAGGTGACAATAAAGAATTTAAAGGTTTTACATATTAATATTCCGTCAAATTCCATATATATTTCAGGGGCTATTCCCGGTCGAAGAGGTACTCTAGTAAAAATTACAGGATAATACAAAATATATGGAGAAGATTATATACAATCAAAAAGGCCAAGAATCTGGGAAAATCAATCTTCCTGAAAATCTTTTCAATCTTCCATGGAATGCTGATCTTGTGCATCAAGTGATAGTTTCTATGCAATCAAGCTCCAGACACTCCATAGCTCATACTAAGACTCGTGGAGAGGTAAGCGGAGGTGGTAAGAAGCCTTGGCAACAGAAGGGTACAGGCCGAGCAAGACATGGTTCTACACGCTCACCTCTATGGGTAGGCGGTGGTATAGCTCATGGTCCAAGATCTGATAAGAATTATGATCGTAAAGTAAATAGAAAAGCTAAGACAAAAGCTCTTTATACTATTCTTTCGAAAAAACTTCGCGATAATGAAATCCTTTTTGTTGACCCGATTTCATTTGAAAAACCAAAGGCAAAAGATGCTAAGTCGACAATTATGGCTTTCTCTAAAATAAAAGGATTTGAAAAATTTGCAACAAAACCAAAGAATGTTGCTATTATCACAGTTGAAAAGAAAACCCCTGAAGTTGTAAAGAGTTTTAAGAATTTTGGTAATCTAGAAATCGAAGAATTTCGAACGATCAATCCTGTTTCAGTTTTAAATCATAAATACATAGTGATTACAAATCCAAAGGAATCATTAAAAGCCATACTAAAATGATAAATTCATCCCATTCACAAACAATAATTCGTCCACGCATCACCGAAAAGTCAAGCTTTTTGAGTGAATCAAGTAATGTTTATACATTCGAAATTGCCAAGAATGCAACAAAGCATTCTGTAAGCCAAGCTATAAAGGCTTTATATAAGTTTAATCCAATAAAAGTAAGTATTGTGAATCTTCCTGCAAAGAAAATACTTGTAAGAGGAAAACCAGGTACGAAACAAGCTGTAAAGAAGGCCCTAGTGTATTTGAAGAAAGGGGATAAGATAGAATTTGTTTAATTTAAATATATAAAATACTAAAATGAAAAGTTATCATCCAAATACACCATCAAGACGACATATGACCACGATACCATATCGTGAATATATTACAGTATCTGAACCTCACAAAGCCCTGACAAAGGGTATGAAAAGAGATATGGGTCGCAATTCATTTGGTCGCATAACAGTAAGACATAAGGGTGGTGGGAATAAGAAGCTATACAGAATGATTGACTTTATTTATGATAAAAAGGATATTCCTGCAAAGATAACTACTATAGAATATGATCCTTTCCGAACTGGCTTTATAGCACTTGTACAATATGCTGATGGTGAAAAAAGGTATATTCTAGTTCCAAAGACTATGAAAGTTGGTGATAAATTTATTGTTTCAGAAAAAGCATCGATAGAAACAGGAAATAGATTGCCTTTGAAGAAAATTCCAGTCGGTACCTTCGTTTACAATATTGAAATAAGACCACAAGGTGGGTCTAAACTTGTCAGATCTGCTGGTTCATTTGCTCAAGTTATTGCAAATGATGCTGGATATACACATATTAAACTTCCTTCGACGGAAATAAGGAAAGTTCATGATAATTCTTGGGCTACTATCGGTACAGTTTCAAACGATGAAAGCCGTCTTGTAAATATAGGAAAAGCAGGACGAACTAGATGGCTTGGTATTCGTCCTACTGTGCGTGGTTCAGCCCAAAACCCTGTGGATCACCCATATGGTGGAGGAGAGCAGAGAACTGGTCGAGGTTTGAGAAGGTTGAAGACTAGATGGGGTAAGCCATCAGGAAAAGGTCAGAAGACGAGAACTCCTAAGAAATATTCAAATATTTTCTTGGTATCTCGTAGACGAGTTGGTAAGAATAAGAATGTAGAAGCCAATGGTTAAGGCTTAAACATTGACTTAAATGAGAATTTTGTTAGTATAAAAAACTATGTCACGATCATTATATAAAGGCCCATATGTACCAGAGCGACTCTTGAAGAAGATAGCCGGAAAGAAACCCACTGAAACTGGGGTTATTAAGACATGGTATCGCCGAAGTCAAATCTCCCCAGAAATGGTGGGATTTATATTTGGTGTCTATAATGGTAGACAACATGTAGAAGTTTTGGTCACAGAAGAAATGGTCGGACATCGTCTTGGTGAATTTTCTCCAACAAGGAAGTTTATAAGACATGGAGGAAAGATGCAGAAGGAGCTTGAAATGAAAGCCAAGGAAGCTGAAATGAATGCAGCAAAATCAGCAAAGGAAGCCATAGCAGTAGCACCAGCTAAGAAATAATTTTATGATTACCGCATCACTAAAAAACTATAGACAGTCGCCAAGGAAGGTCAGAAGTGTAGCAAATCTCGTGCGCGGTAAGACAGTCGAACAAGCTTTAAATACATTAAATTTTTTAAGTAAGAAAGCAGCAGATCCTCTGTATGGTCTTCTTATGTCTGCTATAGCAAATGCGAAAAATAATTTCAAAATAGAAAAGGAGGGTTTAATGATAAAGGAATTGACGGTGAATTCGGGTTATATCTTGAAAAGAAGAATGCCCAGAGCAAGAGGCAGTGCTTCACCGATCAATAAGCGTACAAGTCATGTAAATATAGTACTTGCAAAAATATAAATATATGTCACATTCAGTACACCCATATTCACATAGATTAGGAATCATTCGCGATTGGAAAAGTCGTTGGTTTTCTACTCATAAGGGATATCGTACTGCATTGAAAACAGATCTAATTATAAGGGAATTTCTGGTAAAGGAACTTAGAACATTTTATCTAGCAGGAGTACAGATTGAGCGAAATCAAAAATCTCTTCGTGTCACTATCCGCACTTCACGTCCAGGTATGATAATCGGTAGAAGTGGCGATGGTGCAGTGAAATTACGTGAAAAGATCCTTGGTCTCCTTAAGAAAAGAGGTATTGAGCTTATCGGACAAGAGTTTAAACTAGATATAGAAGAAGTACGAAATCCAGAATCAAATGCTGCTATCGCGGCGATGATGGTTGCAGAAGGATTGGAGAAACGTCTTCCATTCCGTAGAGTTATGAAGCAGACTCTTGAGAAAATTCTTGCAAATAAAGAAGTAAAAGGTGCGAAAATAAAGCTTTCTGGAAGACTTGGTGGTGCTGATATGGCTCGTAGAGAAGATCTTAAGAAAGGTCAGATTCCTCTTCAGACTCTTCGGGCCGATATTGACTTTGCCCGTGAGAAAGCACATATGACATACGGTGATATAGGAATAAAGGTCTGGATATACAAGGGTCAAATATTTGAAAAAGATTTGAAAAATCAGAATTCAAATAATTCCTCAAATAACAATCGTTAATAATAATTACCATGCTTTTTCCTAAAAAAGTAAAATTCAGAAAGTGGCATACTGGCCGAAGAAATGCAAAGAAACTTGCTAGTGGTGTGGAGACGCGTGGAGTAGAGATTTCATTCGGTTCATATGGTCTTAAAGCTCTTAAGTATGGACGTCTATCATCAAATGAAATAGAAGCAGCTAGAAAGGTCATGACACGTTATGCTACAAAGTCAGGAAAAGTCTGGGTACGAGTTTTCCCAGATAGACCATTTACACAGAAGCCACCTGAAGTGAAGCTTGGAAAGGGAAAGGGTGATCCTGTGGGATTTGTCGCACAAGTCAAGGCCGGACGTATACTCTTTGAAATTGATGGAGTAGATGATAAGGTGGCACAAGAAGCACTTCGTAAGGCGGGTACGAAGATTTCGGTAAAGACCAAGGTAGTCAGCCGAAATATGATGTAAAATATAGATATTATGAAAGAATATAAAGAAAAAACAATAGCAGATTTGAAAAAAATAATTGCCGAAAAGCAAGAAGTGCTTCGCCATTTCCGATTTGGTTCTACCGGAAGTAAGACTAAAAATGTTAAAACAGGTCATGCTATAAAAAAAGATATAGCTAGGATTATGACCGAATTAAGTATTAGAAAATATGCAAAATAAAACATTACAAAATAATAAAGTATCAAAACGCAAGATTCTTTCTGGAGTCGTTGTTTCTGATAGTATGAAAGATACCATAGTTGTACTTATCGAAAGATATATAAAAAATAAGAAATATCAGAAATATATGACTTTACGAAAGCGTTATAAAGTACATGATACCGGAAATACGAAGAAAGTAGGAGAGAAGGTAATGATAGAATCATGCAATCCAATTTCCAGACATAAATCATTTAAAGTTATTACTCAATAAAATACCATGATACAACCACGTTCAATAGTTCGAATAACAGATAATTGTGGCGCCAAGATAGGACGCATTTTCAAAGTACTTGGAAGTTCTAAGAAGCGTTATGCAGAAATTGGCGATTTGGTAATACTTTCAGTTCAAAAGGCAGAACCAAGAAAGGCAATAAAGAAGAAAGATGTGCTACAAGGTGTGGTCGTCCGTCAAGTAAAAGCTTTTCGAAGAAAGGATGGTTCGTATATTCGCTTTGATGAAAATGCTGTGGTAATACTTGAAAAAGGTAAGAAGGAACCGATTGCTGGTCGTATATTCGGTCCAATACCACGCGAACTTGCTGAAAAAGGCTTTCAGACTATTGCTTCACGCGCACCAGAAATAGTATAAATAAAATCAATACCATGAAAATAAAAAAGGATGATAATGTAATAGTTCTTGCGGGTAAAGATAAAGGAAAGACCGGAAAGGTCATAAAGGCAATGCCTAAGGAAGATAGGGTAGTTGTTTCTGGAGTAAATATGTTTAAGAAAAATCAAAAAGCGACGAAGCAAGGACAGAAAGGGCAAGTAATAGAAAAGAATGGTTCAATACATATTTCAAATGTTGCCCTTCAAAGTGAAATTAAGAAAAAATAGCCATGAAACCACATATACATACAGCAAAAAATACATATGAATTAAACAAAGAGTCTTTCAAAGCACTCAAGGAGAAATTTGGCTATAAGAATCCAATGCAGGCTCCACATTTAGAAAAGATTGTTATAAGTACTGGTACAGGCTCAGTAAAGGATAAGAAAAAGACAGAACTCATAGCAGATAGACTATCGAAGATAACAGGACAGAAACCAGCGCCACGCACAAGTAAGAAATCAATAGCTTCTTTCAAGGTACGCCAAGGAGATTTAGTCGGTTTTCAAATCACTCTCCGCGGAAAGAGAATGTGTGATTTCATCGATAAGCTTGTACATATAGCACTTCCAAGAACAAAGGATTTTCGAGGAATTTCTAAAACAGCAATAGATCAAATGGGGAATTATACTCTAGGTATTAAAGAGCATACCATTTTCCCAGAAACTTCAGACGAAGATCTAAAAGATGTTTTTGGCTTCGGAGTAACCATAGTCACCTCTTCGAAGAAGAAAGAAGAAACAATGGCTTTCATGGAATATCTTGGTTTTCCTTTCAAGAAAGAGGAGGTGAAGAGGAGATAAT
>JBBUAH010000027.1:0-4262 GCA_038058815.1 Patescibacteria group bacterium | reverse complement strand
ATTTCATTTCTAAACTTTGTCTGGAACTGATATGGGTAAACAGGAAGATCTCTATATGAGCGAATATAGTCTTTCATAAGATTCGTAAGCTCTTCTTCATGTGTCGTACCTAGACCTAGCTCCGTACCATTTTTCAATGCAGTTTTAAACCAGATATCTAGGACTTCGTCAGACCAACGCCCCGTCTTTTCCCATAAATTCTTATCCTGCAGAGCCGTAAGAGAGAGCTCCTGACCCCCAAGAGTATTCATTTCATCACGGATGATTTCTACTATTTTATTAAAAACCTTCAATCCAAGAGGTAAATATGAATACACTCCAGCCATTTCCTTATGAATAAATCCGGCACGTATAAGGAGCTCGGCGTTTTTTGATATTTCATCCTTTGGTGCATCCTTTCTTGTTTTTGAAAATAGTGATGATTGACGCATGATTCTATATTAATATATATGAATAATACATCAATATATAGTTTTCTGCAAAAAAAGGAAGTAACTATCTCACAAACAACTTAGCAATATCTCTATAAGTAATCACCACCATAAGCAAGATAAGAAGACCGAAACCAATAGCATTTACTGTATTTGCCACACTAGGCTTTATAGCTTTCCTAATTATCGCTTCTATTAATACAAAAAGTATTCTTCCGCCATCAAGCGCTGGAAATGGAATGAAGTTTAATACTCCAAGATTTATAGAAATAATAGCTGTAAACATAATAAGATAAGTAAAGCCAAGCTTCGCCGCATCACCGATAAGACCGACTATTCCCACAGGGCCTGTGATTTGTGAAAGATTTGCTGTACCTTTGAAAATTCCAGATAAAAGATCAGTAAAACCCGTAAATGTGGCAGAGATCATATACCAAGTAAATTTAATACTTTCAAAGATAGCTTTTTGAATTGGTAATTTTAATGTAGCAACATTATCCATAGCAATTCCTATAGCATATTTTCCCTCTACTATTCCCTCCTCCGCCTTTATGGTGACTTGAGAATCAGTTCCATCTCGACGATATTTTATAGTCACTCCATTATCCTTACTTTCAAAAATGCTTTTCTGAACATTTTCGACAGATTTCGCAATTATTTCATCTCCTGCTTTCAATCCTGCCTTTTCTGCTGGAGAGCCTTTATTTATAAATGTAATAGCAATATGTTGATCCTTCATCTGATCTCTGTATTGAGGATAGCTATCTACGGAAGCCGGAACACCTGAAGAGAAAGCAAATGTGATCAAAAGCCAAGCAAAAATGAAATTAAACAAAACTCCTGATGCTAGGACGAGTATTTGTTGCCATTTCGGCTTATGTACGAAACTCCTTCCTTTATCTGGACCATTTATAGATTCTTCATCTGGATTTTCACCAAATATCTTCACATAACCGCCAAAAGGGATAAGATTCAAACTATATACAGTTTCTCCTATTTTCTTTGAAATGATTTTCGATCCGAAACCTATTGCAAATGCATCTACCCTTATTCCACATGCTCTAGCAGAAAGGAAATGTCCAAGTTCATGAACGAAGATAAGCACGGCTAGGACTATTAAAAATGTGATTATTGTCATTTTTTACCTATATCATAATCTCCTTCTCTTTCTTTGAATAAATATCATCAAGCTTTTTATTCATTTCATCGACGAATTTTTGAACTTCCTTTTCATGGCGAAAGACTTCATCTTTTCCTATTCCTCCTGCTTTTTCTTTTGCTTTAAGATCTTTCATTATTTCATCTCTATGAATACGAATCTGTTTCTTCCCTTCTTCTAGCTTTTCCTTGGCAAGCTTCACTATCTGTACACGCCTTTCAGAAGAAAGTTCAGGAAAATTAACCCTCAAACCTTTTTCATCTATAGATACTGATACTCCGAGATTTGCTAGAGTAATAGCTTTCTCTATTTCTTTATTATGTGAAAGATCCCAAGGAATAATACGGAGAGTACGAGGACCTTCTGTAGTGACACTTCCGATCTGTGTCAAAGGCGACAATACACCGTATGATTCCACCTTTATACTATCTAGAAGCATTGGGCTCGCTTGCCCTGTCCTTATTCCAGAAAACTCCTTCTTTATCCATTCTTCTATACCTGCTAATGATTTTTTGAATTTTGTAAAATCGTATGCCATAGGGACATTATAACACAATCTATAAACTCAAAGCTACAAATTCAAGTAATTGTTTTATTGATGGTGATCTGTCGCTCATATAATCTCTAGCTTTAAGAATTGCCTCTAAAGCTTCTTTATTTTTTAATCCATTTTTTTTATAAGAAACTATTTCAAGAGCGGTCAAGAATTCTTGAGCATCACTTTTATTTGCCTTTTCATCACTTATTTTCTTTGCCATTTCATCTACAAAGTCGATTCTATCTTTCTTCGAGAGTCTAAGGAAATTTTCAGCATCTTTTATCGCTTGAATTCCTTGATTTTCTTCATTTGATTTTATTATAAAGAGTCTGGAACGAAGAGTCGGGAGAAGAATTTCAGAAGATGGCATAATCAAGAAGAAATGACTATCTTCATTCGGCTCTTCAAAAATCTTGAGCAATGAATTTTGAGCTTCATGAGTAATACCAGATGCTTCGATAATAAAAATACGTTTAGACCCTTCTGTAAAACTCTTCGATAAATGATTCTCTTTTATCCTACGACTTTCATCGATTCCAAGAGTTTCAAATTTCTCATGATAAAAATCAGGATTTTTCGAATGTTCAATATGAAATTCTTTTTTAAGGAAATCTTTCAATTTCTGCACGCTGTCTTTGAAAGCGTGAATAAAGTATGCGTGATGGTCTAGAGCTTTTATATATTCTAAGGGGTTCATATATAAATTAAATTATAATGTCTTATTAATGTACTGTGGATAAAAATGTTGACTTTTTATCAGTATAAGATATACTTTTATAGTCATTCGAAAGAGCCACGTGAAAGCGGGGCTTTTTCATTGTTTATCTTCTGTAATAGTCATATCTTTTCTAATTTTTTCCCTTATATCTTTAAGAGAGACATAGAACACTGAGTCACTCTTTTCAGAAATTAAATCTCTTAATTTTGTTGAAAATCTAGACATGGTAATACCAAATTTAACATATCTCTCAGCATATGAAAATATATAAACCTTTTTAGTACCTTTTTCCAATACTCTTCGTATTAAATATTCAAAATCTCCATCACCTGTAAATAAGAGAATTTCTGTGTCAGGAGAAGCTCTTTCAATTATATCAACAGATAATTCGACATCACAATTAGATTTTTTAGTATATCCCATGTCTATAGTCTGAATAACCTCATTATTACATTTCGCACATTTAAGTATAATTCTTTTATCTCTATTTTTATAAGCAAATATAGACTTAGTTTTCAAGACACAACAACTAGTTTTAGAGAGTACATCAAATTCCTTTGCTGTCTCCAGATCTCCAGTATCAATTCCACTATATAAATAAACTTCAGAACATGATCTATTATTTTTTAAATAGTCAGATAATTTAACCCAATCAATAATAAAACCAAGCATTTTTTGTGCGGTACTTGCCGTATTTTGTACATCAATAAAAGCATATCTCTTCATACATAAATCGTATAGTAAAAAATAGTTATAGACAACATAGACTAACCTAAAAATTAATAGTACAACCTTATTTTCTTTATCTCTTGCTTATTATACTCTTCTTATAATTATCCAGATGTAGAAGTGCTATACCTGTTCCCTTCGCTACACAGAAAAGTGCTTCATCGGCTAGTTTTGCCTTTACCCCGGTACGACGGAAGACGAGTTCGGGGAAATTTCTAAGCATGGAAGAACCCCCGGTCATGATGATTCCTTGATCAATAATATCCGCCGCAAGCTCTGGTGGTGTCTCTTGCAATACATCTTTAATAGCTTTTATCATATCTCGAAGTTCTTTGGAAATAGCTTTTACTATTTCATTTGTTTTTATTTCTGTGGCACGTGGAAGACCAGAAACGAAATCTCGACCCTTCACTTGCATTGATAATTCTTCTTCAAGAGGAATTGCCGATCCAATTTTAAGCTTAATATCTTCAGCGGTCTTATCTCCAATAGCGAGATTAAATGTTTTCTTTATATAATCTGCAATTGCCATATCTATACGATTCCCTGCGCACTTCACTGAGATGGAAGAGACTATACCACCTAGAGATATTACCGCCACGTCCGTGGTACCGCCACCTATATCTACTATCATATGTCCACAGGCTTCCTGAATAGGAATACCAGCACCAATAGCCGCCAAAATCG
>JBBUAH010000026.1:3377-30268 GCA_038058815.1 Patescibacteria group bacterium | reverse complement strand
ATGAAACTCAAAATCCCATACGATAAACAAGAAAATGATTATGATTGTGGACCAACTTCACTCCAAATGGCTTTTGACTATTTCAAACTTCATATTTCACAACATAAACTTGAAAAAGAAGGGGAAACGAATCCTAAGACAGGGACGAATCATGAAAATATGATTCATGTGGCGAAAGAAAATGGATTTCATACTTATGTCAATACTAATTCAAATCTATCCGAAATAAAAGAGTTTTTAAGACAGAAGAAACCAATTATTGTGGATTATATAGAACCATCTGAAAATGAAGGCCATTATTCGATAGTTTCTGGGCTTTCAAAAGAATACATCACATTAAATGATCCTTGGAATGGTAAGGATTTTAAGATAAAAATTGACAATTTTTTAAAACGCTGGCGTAACAAAAATTCACATAGATGGATACTTGTAATATTAGGGAGTGTGATATAATACCCTTTAATAGGAAATTTATTAAGTAATAATTATAAAAGAATATAAATATATGAGCACAAAGAAAATTATAATAGGGGTAATAGTAATTGTAGTTTTAGTTATTATTGGATATTTGGTCTTTAGTGGAAAGACAGTAAAATTGTCTATAGTAGACAAGGCCAATAATAAAACATCTGTTACCGCAGATAAGCCTTCTGATATAGCTATAAAGATAAATGATACAGTTATATTAAAAACAGTTTATGATGCACAGCTCGCTTCTGCTATCGATTCACTTAAAGCACAGAAAGTGGATGTAACAAATGCAGATATACTTTCCAAAGTTAAGACTCAAGTTGTCAATGACATTATAAGCAATGAATTGGTTGCTGCTGGAATAATAAGTTCTGGGGTTAAGCCTACAGTCGAAGAAATAGAAACACAATTCCAGGCTATTGTGAAGCAGGCCGGAGGAGAAGAGAAATTTAAAGAAGAACTTGTAAAGAGTAATCTTGCAGAGACTCAACTTCGAGATAATATTTCAAAGCAATTAGCAGTTCAGAAATATCTATTACAGAATATCGATGTTAAATCAATAACCATAAATGATGCAGAAATATCACAATTCTATGCTGATTATAGCAAAGCACAGAAAGATGCTGGACAGAAGACCGTTCCTGTCTTGAAAGAGTTGTCAGCTCAAATAAAACAACAAATCACAGCCAATAAACAGCAAGTTCTAATAAATAATTTCATTGCTTCACTTCGTGAAAAGGCAAAGATAGAAATATCTATATAAGTTTAGTACTATATTATCAATGGATTCAGTAAAGAAAATATTAAGTTTTTCGCTTTGGGTTGTTGTGGCTGTATTCATATTACCCTGTATATTCGTTGCAAATTATATCTATCCTAGTTGGGAAAAATGGGGTGAAAATCTATGACATCAACTATATTCATTATATTTGGCATTACTGGAGATTTGGCTGGTAGAAAACTTCTACCAGCCCTTCTCAGTTTATATGTAAAGAAGCAATTACCTCTAAAATTTGCAATTGTGGGTTTTTCTAGGCGTCTTTTCAGTAAGGAAGAGTTTAGAGATTATATAAGGGGACATATTAATATCAGGTCCGGGCAATTCAAAGAAGAAGATATAAAGCATTTTATTGACCATATGTATTATGAACAAGGGCTTTTTGATAAGTCTGAATCATATTCAAATCTCGCTTTCAGATTGAAGACAATTGATGATGGATTCAAACAATGCTCTAATAAGCTTTTTCATCTTTCTATACCTCCTATATTATATGAATCGATCTTCGATTTTCTTTCAAGGTCTAGTCTCACTATTCCATGTCGAGGGAATGAAGGCTGGACCAGAATTCTAGTAGAAAAACCATTTGGAAATGATATAGATACAGCTAAAAGAATTGATAAAAAACTTGGAGAGCATTTCGATGAAAATCAAATATTTAGAATAGATCACTATCTAGCAAAGGAAGCGTTACAGAATATATTGGCTTTCCGTTTTACCAATTCTCTTTTTGAGCCACTTTGGAATCATAATCATATTGATAAAATCCATATTAAACTTCTTGAAAAAATAGGTGTAGAGAATCGTGGAGCTTTCTATGACAATATTGGAGCTCTTAAAGATGTAGGGCAAAATCATATGCTACAAATGCTTGCTTTAGTAGCTATGGAAGCTCCAGATAAATTTGATGCAGAAAATATAAGAAAAGAAAGATCGAAGATATTGAATCATCTTATGCCGATTACTCCCAAGAATGTCGGTTCTAGGATAGTGAAAGGGCAATATGAAGGCTATAGACTAGAACAAGGAGTCAGAGAATATACTAAAACTGAAACATATTTTCGATTGGAGACTTATATCAATACTCCAAGATGGAAAGATATTCCATTTTATCTAGAAAGTGGAAAAGCCTTAGCAGATACAAAGACTGAAATAGATATTTATTTCAAAAATCCTAATACTGTCGATGAAGAAAAACAAAATATTTTAACTTTTAGAATTCAACCTGATGAGGGAATTAAAATACGATTCTGGGTGAAAACTCCTGGATTTGAAATGAAAGTAGAACCGAAAACATTGAAATTCAAATATGCTGATTTTCCATCTCTTTTAGTTTTACCTGATGCATATGAAAGGGTTCTTTACGATGCTATTACTGGTGATCAGACACTTTTTACAAGTACTGAAGAAGTTTTAAATGCTTGGAAATATATAACATCTGTGATTTCTTCTTGGGGCAATGTACCTTTAACTCTTTATAAAAAGGGAGCAGTGGAAGTAATTTAATTTAGAAAAATAAAAAAAGGCGTAAACCCGAGACGGTTACTCGAGTTTACGCTCAACCCTCCCTTAGTTAGCACAGGAAAGGGGGGTTTAGTGCCAGATCTTTTAGGGCTAGTTGCCAGGGGATGGCAGGGATGGACTTGAAAACGATCTGGCTTCACTTTGGTTTCAAAGGTAAGAACCACACTAGCCATTGAAGAGTATATATAACATTACTTATTTTTGCAACTTTTGTTTTTGTGCTATGCTTTCTTTTATGTCTCTTTCCATCGGTATCGTAGGTCTTCCAAACGTTGGGAAATCGACCCTATTTAATGCGTTGACTCGCAAGAGTGTTCTTGTTGCCAATTATCCCTTCGCTACTATTAATCCTTCTGTCGGTGTGGTGGCTGTTCCTGATGAAAGACTTTGGAAACTTTCTGTTTTTTCAAAATCGATAAAGACAGTTTCAGCAGCCATTGAATTTGTAGATATTGCCGGACTTGTGAAAGGAGCTTCCATAGGAGAGGGTCTGGGGAATCAATTCCTTTCAAATATTCGAGAGACAGATGCCATTGCACAAGTCGTGCGAATATTTGAAGATGATAACATTATTCATGTTGATGGGAAAATAAATCCATTGAAAGATATTGAAGTTATAAATCTAGAACTAATACTCGCAGATCTACAGACTGTGACTAAACGTATTTCAAATCTTGGAAAGGAAGTAAAACAAGCAAAAAAAGAAGCGATAATAGAAAAAGGTCTTCTTGAAAGGATAAGGGTAGCGCTAGAATCCGGTAAACTCGCCGCTACCGTTATCCCAGATGAATTTGAGAAACCATTTTTGAAATCTCTCCATTTACTTACATCAAAGCTTTTTATGTATGTTTTAAATAAAAAAGCAGGAGGAAAGAATCTTGATGAAATAAATGACAATAGATATAAAGATTTAATTAAATTTTTTGATGAAAATAAAGCCAAATGGGTTATAGTCGATGCTGGTATAGAACAAGAATTAAAGGATATAGATGATAAGGATAAGAAGGAACTTCGAGAAGGACTCGGTGCAAAAGATGATGGTATAGATAATCTTATAAAAAAAGGTTATGAACTTCTTAATTTAATTACGTATTTTACTACTGGAGAAGATGAAACTAGAGCATGGACTATTGGAAGAGGTTGGACGGCCCCAGAAGCAGGAACTGCTATACATGGAGATTTTAAAAATAAATTCATAAAAGCAGAAGTGATAGCTTGGCAGAAGCTTATAGAAGCAGGGTCGTATGGTAATGCTAGAGAAAAAGGATTTATAAGAACAGAAGGGAAGGAGTATATAGTGAAAGATGGGGATGTGGTGGAGTTTAGGATATAAATATGTTATAGTTTTGATAGATTATGAAGACTTTACATAGACTCGACAGGCGGACTTCCGCCCTCACTGGGCGCGCCTTTTTTATTGTATTTTCTGTCAATAATATTGTATTATGGTATTCATCATGAATCCATATAATCACAATAAAATAGAAAAGAAATGGCAGAAGTATTGGGAATCGAAAAAACTCAATAAAGCGAAGGAAAATAATAAAAAGAAAAAGTTTTATTCTTTGATCGAATTTCCATATCCATCAGGGAAAGGTCTCCATGTCGGACATATAAGAAGTAATACTGCTATGGATATTATTTCCCGCAAGCGTCGTAGAGAAGGCTATGAAGTGCTATTTCCTATCGGTTGGGATGCATTCGGTCTTCCTACAGAGAATTATGCTATAAAGATTGGCATACAGCCTGCCATAGTCACGAAGAAAAATACAGATACATTTAGGAAACAATTAAAATCCCTTGGTTTTTCATTTGATTGGTCTAGGGAAATCAATACCACTGATCCGAAATATTATAAATGGACACAATGGATTTTCTTACAATTATTGAAAAAAGGTTTGGCATATAAAAAGAAAATGACTATCAATTGGTGTCCGAAGGATATGATAGGGCTTGCAAATGAAGAAATAGTCGATGGATGTTGTGAAAGATGTGGTACGAAAGTTGAGAAAAGAGAAAAAGAGCAATGGATGCTAGCCATTACAAAATATGCAGAAAGACTCGATAAAGATCTAGATAATACAGATTTTCTAGAGAAAATAAAGATACAACAGAGGAATTGGATTGGGAAAAGTGAAGGGGCGGAAATTGATTTTCCTGTGAAATGTTTTGATAAAAAGATAAAAGTCTTTACAACAAGACCAGATACTATTTTTGGTGTTACATATATTGTTCTCTCGCCCGAACATTATTTAGTTAATGAATTGATTTCAAAAATTTCAAATAAATTAGAAGTAGAAAAATATATCAAAAATACGAAAAATAAGAATGAAATAGAAAGAACTGATGCAAAGTCAGAGAAAACAGGAATAGAATTAAAAGGGGTAAAAGCAATAAATCCTGCGAATAAAGAAGAAATACCGATCTGGATAGCTGACTATGTTCTTGCTAATTATGGTACAGGTGCTGTGATGGCTGTGCCGGCGCATGATGAAAGAGACAAGCAATTTGCTCTAAAATATACATTACCAATAAAAGAGATTGATTTGGCAAATAAAGAAGAAATGATTTCCAAGTATGGTAAACCAATAACAAAATTCAAACTCCGTGACTGGATCTTCTCTCGTCAGAGATATTGGGGAGAGCCGATACCTGTTGTACATTGTGAAAAATGTGGAATTGTTCCATTGAATGAAAAGGATTTACCACTTAAATTGCCAAAGGTAAAAAACTATCAACCGACTGAGACTGGAGAAAGTCCACTTGCTACTATAAGTAAATGGGTAAATACGAAATGTCCGAAATGTAAAGGAAAAGCAAAAAGAGAAACAGATACAATGCCAAACTGGGCTGGGTCAAGTTGGTACTATTTACGTTATATAGATACTAAAAACAAAAAAGCTTTTGCAGATTCTAAAAAATTGAAATACTGGACACCTGTAGATTGGTATAACGGTGGGATGGAACATACAACATTACATTTACTTTATTCAAGATTCTGGCATAAGTTTCTTTTTGATGAAGGACTCGTTCCTACAAATGAGCCATATAAGAAACGTACATCACATGGCATGATATTGACAGAAGAAGGTGAAAAAATGTCAAAGTCAAAAGGAAATATTATAAATCCAGATGAAATTGTAAAAAATCTTGGGGCGGATACTCTTCGTATACACGAAATGTTTATTGGGCCATTTGATCAGGCAATAGCTTGGAATAGTGATACTATTGCCGGTTCAAGGAGATTTCTAGAAAAGGTTTGGAAATTACAAGAGAAAATCGGAAAAGATTCAAATGAAAATATTGAAATCTTAATTCGTAAAACAATTAAGAAAGTCACAGAAGATATAGAAGGGATGAGATTCAATACAGCAATAAGTTCAATGATGATACTTGTAAATGAATTTGAAAAACAAAGTGAAATAGATAAAATTGATTATGAAATTTTACTTAAACTTCTTGCACCATTTGCACCGCATATCACAGAAGAAATATGGTTAATATTGGGAAATAAGAAATCAATACATTTATCATCTTGGCCGAAATATGATGAAAGTAAGCTTGTGGAAAGTGTTTTCAAAATAATGATTCAAATAAATGGCAAGGTTAGAGGTCAAATAGAATCTAATGCTGATATTTCTGATCAAGAGCTTGAAAAGACGGCTATAAATAAGCCTGAAATCAAGAAATGGATAGAAGGTAAAACGATAAAAAAGATGATTATTATAAAGGGAAAATTGATAAATATAGTTGTATAATCCACAATCCCATTGACATTGTATTAATGATAATGTAGTGTTATTGATATAAATTAAATATATTCTTATGGCCATAATCAAATTCAAGCCGAAGCAATCAACAAAGAAACTACTCGCTGTTTTACCTGACCGTGCAAAAGAAGTTCTCATCAATCGTTATGGACTTGGAAAAAAGACAGAAAAGATGACTCTGGATGCTATAGGAAAGCTTTATGGTATTACACGTGAGAGAGTACGCCAGATAGAAAATTATGCATTAGGAAATATTCGTAAATCAGATGCATATAAAACTGAAAAAAATACTTTTGCTGAAATAGAAGAGCTTATACACAGTCTCGGTGGTATTGTCGTAGAAGATGATTTCCTAGGACATGTATCGAAGGATAAGTCTATTCAAAATCATATAAATTTTATTCTGGTAATTGGAGAAACATTCAAAAAGAAAAAAGAAGATGATGAGTTTAAGCATCGTTGGCATGTAAATGAAGAACTTGCAAAACAGGTTGAGAGCTCTCTACGCAAACTTTATTCTGGACTTTCAAATGAAGATTTACTTCCAGAATCTGAAATTATAAATAAATTCCTTGGTCATTTAGAAGAAGTCTCTGAAAAGTATAAAAATCAAGAAATTATAAGGAGATGGCTTACACTTTCAAAGTCTATAGGTAAAAATGCTATAGGTGAATGGGGAATAGCTAGTTCCCCAAATGTGAAGACGAAGGGAATGAGGGATTATGCTTTTCTAGTTATCAGAAAGCATGGTTCGCCAATACATTTCAAAGAAGTAGCAAGACAAATAGCTTTAGTTTTCAAAAAGAAAGCACATGTAGCGACTACACATAATGAACTTATAAAGGATCCACGCTTTGTACTCGTCGGAAGAGGGCTTTATGCACTTAAAGAATGGGGTTATATGTCTGGAGTTGTAAAGGATGTGATTAAAAAGGTTATAGAAAAATATGGTCCACTTACTAAAGAAGAGGTGATAGATAAGGTTATGAAAGAGAGATATGTGAAGGAAAATACCATTATGGTAAATCTTCAGAATCAAAAAGCTTTTAAAAAGGATAAGGATAATAGATATCATTTGGTTGATACAAAAGTGGTAGCTTAAGTTTCTTTTGTGCTATACTTAATTCATGATTCGCTTAGGTGATATATTTACATCTTTCCAAAACATTTCTCATAATCAAGTATTCATACTTGTATTACAAATCCTCATCACATTTTCTCCATTAATTCTTGCTTCTATCCTTCTCCTTATTTTCTGGCCTCTTTGGAAGAATTATGTTCAATCAAGTTTTATTGCTTCGCTGAAATATACTCTTCTTGAAATAAAGTTGCCTAGAGAATTGATGAAATCTCCGGCGGCTATGGAGATTTTTCTAAATTCTCTTCACAATACAGCCGATGGAAATAAAATAAAACAATATTGGGATGGCGAAATGCGCCCTATTTTTTCTCTTGAATTAGTTTCTGTCGAGGGTGTTGTTAAGTTTTTCATAAGAACTGAAGATAAAAGAAAGGCAGGGGTTATATCAGCCCTGTATTCGCAATTTCCAGAAGTTGAAATAAATGAAGTCGATGATTATACGAAAAGTATACACTTCGATCCGAAAGAATCAAAGATGTGGGGTGCCGATTTTAAATTTACCATGCCTGATCCATATCCTATAAAGACATATATTGATTACGGTCTAGATAAGGATCCCAAAGAAGAGTTTAAAGTAGATCCTCTTGTACCAATGCTTGAATTCCTAGGAAGTGTCGGTCCGAATCAGCAAGTCTGGATACAATACATAATCAAAGCACATAATGATACACAGAAAAAATCTGGACATTGGTTCAAGAAAACTGATGCATGGAAAGATGAGGCGAAGGATCTGGTAAATAAACTAATGGCACGAGATCCGAAGACTAAAGTCACTGATTTTCTTAAATTACCTAAAATGTCTGAAGGAGAAACTGATATAGTGAAAGCTATAGAGAGAAGTGTGACCAAGCATCCCTTCGATGTCGGTATAAGAGCAATATATATAGGTAAAAAGGATATCTTCGACGCGCCTTTCGGTCTTGGGGGTATTATTTCCAGTTTCAAACATTTCAGTACCCAACATTTAAATGGTTTTAAACCTGATAATAAAAAGTGGGTTATGAAAATAGAATATCCCTGGCAGGATTATAAGAATATAAGAAAGAATAAACAATGCCGTCTTCTTCTTGAAGCATATAAACGTCGTTGTTATTTCTATGAACCGTTTAAGAGTAAACCAATGGTATTGAATTCAGAAGAGCTTGCAACTATTTTTCATTTCCCTGGACAAGTTGCCGGTACTCCTACTCTTACTCGTATTCCATCGAAGAAATCAGAAGCTCCAGCCAATCTACCCATCTAATATATGCCGACTGATACAAAAAATTTTATAAAAATCATCTCTCTCTTCGCTCTGGATTGTATTTTCCTTATGTTTCTTTTTGCCTCTAGACCTCCTTCAGCTTTCCCAAATAAAATCGATATTCATATTCAAAAGGAATCATCTTTAAGCAAGGTAACAGATGAGCTTGTCCAAAGAAATATTATTCGCTCACCTTTTATATTTAAAGTAGCTGTAGTCCTATTTGCAGGTCAAGGCAGAATCAGGGCTGGGGATTATAGATTTACAGATCCGCAGATGGCTTGGACAATAGCCTATAGAATAGTTCATGGCGATCAAGGTCAGCCGAAAGTAAGAATCATCATTCCTGAAGGAACAAATGTCTATGATATGGCTTTTATTTATCTATCCAAACTTTCAGATTTCAATGCACCGTATTTCGTTTCTAAAGCAATAAAATACGAAGGGTATCTCTTTCCTGATTCATATTATTTCCTAGCAAATGCAAAGACTGATGAAATCATATATACTATGAGGAATAATTTTAATGAGAAAATAAAGACAATCAGTGATGAAATAAAAAATTTTGGCAGAAACATAAAAGATATAGTGATTATGGCATCAATTATAGAAGAAGAAACTAGAGCTGATGAATCTAGGAAAGTAGTCTCTGGAATTCTTTGGAAAAGAATTGATGATAATATACCACTTCAAGTCGATGCCCCTTTCTATTATATTACTGGAAAAGCTGGAAATTTCACTCTTGATGATTTGAAAATTGATTCACCATATAATACATATAAAAATAAGGGGTTACCTTTTGCTCCCATTTCAAATCCCGGATTTTCGACAATTCTCGATACTATAACACCCATAAAGACATCATATTGGTACTATCTTAATGGAAAAGATGGTGAAATACATTATGCCGATACATTTGCAAAACATTTAGAAAATAAAAATACATATTTGAAATAAAATGCTATTTGACCTATACTCAAATTGTGAATAGGAATAATAAGAAAGTCTATGTAGGTATGTCCGGAGGGGTAGATAGCTCCGTTTCTACCGCCTTACTAAAGAAAGCCGGTCACGATGTCATAGGAGTCTTTATTAAAGTTTGGCAACCTGATTGGATAGATTGCAGTTGGAAAGAAGATAGGCTGGATGCTATGAGAGTAGCGGCAGAGCTTGATATTCCATTTATTACACTCGATTTTGAAAAAGAATATAAAAGAGATGTTGTGGATTATATGATAAATGAATATAAGCTTGGAATGACGCCAAACCCTGATGTGATGTGCAATCGTTTTGTGAAGTTTGGCGGGTTTTTCAATTGGGCTATGAAACAAGGTGCGGATTTTGTTGCCACAGGACATTATGCACAAATTGAAAATAATAAATTAAAAATGAGTAAAGATTTAAATAAAGATCAAAGTTATTTTCTATGGACACTCACCAAAGATCAACTTTCAAAAACACTTTTTCCTATAGGCAATTTAGAAAAACTAGAAGTTAGAAAATTGGCAAAGAAATTTGATTTACCAAATGCAGAAAAGAAAGATAGTCAAGGCCTATGTTTTATCGGAAAAATAGATGTGAAAAATTTCCTATCTCATTATATTGAATCAAAAAAGGGAAATGTTCTTGATGAAAAAAGAAATATAATCGGCGAACATAATGGTTCTTTCTTTTTCACTATAGGAGAAAGGCATGGCTTTAGAATGATTAAAAAAACACCAAATGATGAACCATATTTCGTTATTTCAAAAAATATAAAGGAAAATACAATTACCGTGGCTAATAAAAACAATAATGGTAATTTACCAAATGGTATAAAAAGAATTTATCTGAAAGATATAAATTGGAATCAAAGCTTTTTACCGATGAATAAAAAACTTAAAGCAAGATCGAGATATCGTGAGGAATTGCAGAAGATAAAGATGGTTGATGAGAAAACAGTAGAATTTGAAAAACCGCAATACACTATATCTCCTGGACAATCCTTAGTAATATATGATGGGGATATATGCTTGGGTGGAGGGATTATATCTTAATATGCTATAATTCTCAGCATGAATCATCTAATATCGATCAAAAAAGCTGACGGTACTATAGAACTCTTCGAAGAAGGTAAGCTTATTGAATCACTTAAAAATGCTGGCGGAAGTGATGCAATAATTGAAAAGATTATAAATCATCTCGGGAAGGAAATGTATGATGGAATGACTACTAGTGAAATATATAAGCATTCCTTCGAATTACTCCGTGAACATTCAATGCCGATCGCCGTGAAATATTCCTTAAGACGAGCATTATCCGAGCTTGGTCCAGATGGATTTCCATTTGAAAAATATATTTCAAAGATTTTTCAATCTTGGGGATATGAGACTCTGACAGATCAGACCCTGACAGGTGCTTGTGTATCTCATGAAGTAGATATAGTAGCTTGGAATAAAGAGAAGCTTGTGATGGTAGAAGCGAAATTTCATAATGAATTGGGTTTAAAATCAGATTTGAAGGTAGTGCTATATGTCAAAGCTAGATTTGATGATTTACGAGGTAATATGTTTAATTTTGGAGGTTTTACACGCAAGCTTGATGAAGGTTGGCTTATCACAAATACGAAATTTACAGATCAAGCCATTAAATATGGTGAATGTAATGCTCTCAGAATGATTGGTTGGAATTATCCTTCAAAGGGAAATTTACAAGATATTATAGAAGAACTTCATTTACATCCCTTCACCAGCCTTTCTAGTCTTTCTAATGTTCAAAAAAAAGAATTACTTGGAAAAGGAGTTGTACTCTGTACTGATATTTATAAAAATCCAAATATTTTAATGGAAATAGGTATAAAAAATGGTGAAGAAAAGAGAGTTATTGAAGAGATAAGAGAGATTTGTAAAATTTAGTACCGCCATGTCCAAAACTGATGAAATGAAGAAAATAAAAGATGAAGTTTTTGCACTTAAGATTTCACCTCTTTATAAATATCGTATAGAAAATAAATATTTTCCGGTGATCGGAGAAGGAAGTCATGATTCAGAAATAATGTTTGTCGGAGAAGCTCCAGGAAGAAATGAAGCTCAAACAGGTCGACCTTTCTGTGGTGCGGCCGGAAAAATCTTAGATGAATTGCTCGA
Source organism: Patescibacteria group bacterium (assembly GCA_038058815.1). Lineage (GTDB taxonomy): Bacteria > Patescibacteriota > Minisyncoccia > Phycocordibacterales > PALSA-1337 > CAIOGI01. Next base: position 18,216 of record JBBUAH010000026.1, on the reverse strand, counting down.
GGGAGTGGAAATTGAACGTAAGAAAGTATATATAACAAATATCGTTAAAGATCGACCACAGATGAACAGGGACCCGTTACCCGAAGAAATAAAAATTTATGGACCATTTCTTGATAGACAGATAGAAATAATACAGCCAAAGGTCATAGCTACACTCGGTAGGTATGCTATGGGATATATTATGAAGAAATTCGATTTAGATCTTGAACTAGAATCTATAGGAAAAGCTCATGGAAAAGCCTATAAAGCCAAAACAAGCTATGGATCTATAAATATAGTTACTCTCTATCATCCTTGCGTGGCAATATATAATCGTGATACATTGGAAACACTTAAGAAGGATATTAAAATATTAAATACTTACAAATGATATGACTAGAAAAAACAGGTATAAATGGAATCTTAACTTACTATACACATCTCTTAATGATCCTAAAATTGAACAGGATATATTAAATATCGAGACTTTACATAATTCATTTGCGGAAAAATATAATATAGAAAATAAGACATATTTGAATGACAATGATCAATTATTACAGGTATTAGATGATTATGAAGTGCTAATGGATAATAATAGTTCAAAACCATCACTATATTTAAATTATGTGATACATACTGATTCTGTAAATAATAAAGCCCTTTCTCTATCAAATCTATTAGATAATCGCATGACAAAAGCTCAAAATAAGATTACTTTTTTTGAACTATCATTAGCTGGAATCAATAAAGATAGGCAAAACGATATTTTAAATAATAAAATGTTTTCTAAATATAAATTTTTCTTATATTGCATATTCGATGATTCTCTATACAATCTGACAGAAGCAGAAGAGAAAATACTGAATCTTAAAGCACTTCCTGCTTCAGATATGTGGAATATGAGTCATGATCGTATTCTATCTGCAGTGATGATCGAATGGAAAGGTAAAAGGATACCCTTAGCTGAAGCCAATAATCTAATATCTGGTCTAAAAAGAATTGATAGATTAGAATTGTCCAAGAAGATTTCTATAGAATTGAAAAAAGTCTCTATCTTCTCAGAAGCTGAGATAAATGCTGTAGTTACTAATAAAAAGATAAATGATGAATTAAGAAATTACAGAACACCTTTTGAAAATACAGTCAGAAGATATAGAAATGATCCAGTGATTATTGAAAAACTTATAAAAACAGTATCAGACAATTTTCATATATCACATAAATTTTTTAGATTAAAAACTAAGATTCTAAATTTGAAAAGTTTAAGATATTCAGATAGGAATGCAAAGATTGGTGAAATTAAAGGTGAATTTTCTTTTGATTCATCAAAAATGATATTGGAGAAAGCTTTTGCTAGTTTTGATAATAAGTATGCAGAAATATTAAACTCTTTTGTAAAAAATGGACAAATTGATATTTATCCAAGAAAAGGAAAAAAGGGAGGAGCTTATTGTTCTAGTTCATTACACAATCCAACTTTTGTTTTACTAAATCACTCTGATAATATAAATTCATATACTACTTTTGCTCATGAAATGGGTCATGCATTTCATTCTGAATTATCAAAATCGCAAGGACCGCTTTATTCAAGTTATTCTACTTCACTTGCGGAGACTGCCAGCACATTTTTCGAATCTTTAGCATTTGATGAAATATTAAAGACTCTATCTAAAAAACAAAAAATTATTGCTTTACATAATAAGATAAATAGTGATATTAGTACTATTTTTAGACAAATAGCTTGTTTTAATTTTGAAAATGATATTCATAATATTGTGAGAAAAAATGGTTTCATTTCTAAAGAAGAATTGGCTGATTTACATAATAAACATATGAAAGCTTATCTTGGTCCAATATTTAAAATGGAACATGATGATGGATATTTCTTCGTACAATGGAGTCATATAAGACGATTCTTTTATGTCTATACATATGCCTACGGAATGCTGGTAAGTAAATCATTATTAAAAAGATATAGAGAAAATAAGAATTTTATCGTATCAATCGAGAAGTTTCTTTCTTCAGGAGGAAAAAATACTCCAGAGAATATATTAAAAGAAATTGGTGTAGATATGGCATCTGGACAAATCTTTCAAGATGGAATAGATGAAATAGCTAGAGATATAAAAGAACTCGAAAGATTGATGAGGAGTAGCGATTAATCTCACGCAATACTTAAGACACTCTAATTTTGAAGATATGGAGAGGAGGTTTAAGGGGTGGTTGACAAAATTATTATAATCTGTTAAATTATTCATGGATGCGTAGCAAGGCATAAAAGGTGGAGAATCTAGGTATCTCAGGTTCTCTAAAGTGTGGCTACGCCAAGGTGGATTGCCCTTTTCAGACCACCGCCGCAATCCCTGTCCTGTGGAAGGGTATGTGTGGCACTACCAGATTCTCTTTGAGAATTCTGGACATATTGAAACAGCGTTTTTGCATCTTGCGACGCTGTTTTCTTTTACATAATTTTTAAATCATTTATAATAGTCAGCAATATTTAACCTACAAAGTTTTCAATCTCAGCCAACTTTGTACAATTCATAATTTCAGCTTATAAAAAGTTGGTTTGTTTTTATTACTAATTTTAATTATTTAAAAATATGTTAAAAGATTTTGATTTGTGGAATGAAATAAAGAAGAAGACTGATGAAAAAATAAGAGACTTTTAAGAAAAATAGAAATGATAGAAGAAATAGATTTTAATGAAATTGTTAAGAGATTAATAAACTTAATAATAAAAAGCGAAACCCCCGTATTAAACGGGGGAATCTCGGAGGCCGAAGCCACTAATGCATTAAGTATATCTCCAGATGAAAATAAGTCAACTATATGCTACACTTTTCCCATGAATTCATCCGAAATCAGAAATAGATTCTTCAAATTCTTCGAGAAAAGGGGGCATGTTATTATCCCTTCTGCCTCTCTTATCACTCCTGATGAAAAGGATATTACAAATTCCACTCTTTTTAATACTGCTGGTATGCAACCCCTTATACCATATCTTTTAGGTAAGCCTCATCCTAAGGGGAATCGGCTTGTAGATGTACAGAAATGTATTAGGACGATAGATATAGATGATGTGGGTGATAAGACTCATGCGACATTTTTCGAAATGCTCGGGAATTGGTCTCTTGGAGATTATTTCAAGAAAGAAGCTATAGCTTGGAGTTATGAGTTTTTAACTGATAAGAAAGAGGGGCTTGGTCTAGATCCATTTAGGCTTTATGTGACAGTTTTCGAAGGTGATATAAATGCTTCAAGGGACGAAGAAGCGGCAAAGATTTGGGAAAAAATTTTCGTTAAAAATAAAATAAAAGGAAATAGGGTTTTTTATATGTCGGCTTCGATGAATTGGTGGCAGGCTGGGAACAATGGCCCATGTGGTCCAGATACAGAAATGTATTATGATGTTTCAGGAAAATTTGCTGGTAGAGGGTTCAGTCAAGAAGAATTTCTAGAAGCAGATTCGAAAAGGGAAATAGTAGAAGTCTGGAATGATGTTTTCATGCAATATGAGAAGAAAAATGGAAGTATAATTGGCACATTGCCTAAGCCTTCAGTCGATACCGGTGCAGGATTGGAGCGTTTGGCTATGGTGATGCAGGGAGTGGATAATATTTATGATACAGATCTATTCAAGCCAATAATGGAAAAAATAAAAAGGTTGTCGAAGAATTGGAATTTAAAATCAGCTAGAATAGTGGCCGATCATATACGAGCATCGACAGCCCTGATTGCTGATGGAGTCATGCCATCAAATACCGATAGGGGATATGTTTTAAGGAAACTTATAAGAAGAACAGTTAGACATGCAGATATATTGAAAATAAATATTGATGATTTGAGTGATGAAAAAGTTATTCAAGAAGAAGTAAATAAATTCAAAGAAACTCTAGGAAAAGGTTTGAAGGAGTTCGAAAAAGGTACAGATGCTTTCACTCTTTTCTCAAGTTATGGTTTTCCTTTGGAATTAACACTTGAATTAGCAAGAGAGAAAGGTAAAGAAGTGAATGTGAAAGATTTTGAAGAAAAATTCAAGAAACATCAAGAGCTTTCACGTTCTGGAGCAGAACAAAAATTCAAGGGAGGATTGGCAGATGCTAATAATCCAATAGTAGTGAAATACCATACAGCCACGCATTTACTTCATCAAGCACTTCATGATGTATTGGGTGATAAGGTAGGTCAAAAGGGTTCAAATATTACCCCAGAAAGACTTCGTTTCGACTTTTCTTATGATATGAAAATGACAGATGAAGATAAGAAGAAAGTGGAAGATATAGTAAATGAAAAGATAAAACAGGGATTATCAGTAAAACAAGTCATCATGCCACGCGCGGAAGCAGAAAAGACGGGTGCTAGGCATTTCTTCGGTGAGAAATATGGAGATGAGATCTCTATTTATTTTATTGGAAAAGACTTAGAGGGAGCATATTCAAAAGAATTCTGTGGTGGACCACATGTGAAGAATACAAAAGAGCTTGGAATATTTAAAATACAAAAAGAAGAAGCTGTGGCACAGGGAGTGAGAAGAATAAAAGCAGTTTTAATTTAATATTTCCATGTTATAATAAATCCATTATGTTCTCATTATTTTTCAATGAAGAAAAAGGAAAGATATCGATACTCATTGATATTCAAAGTGGACTTGTGCGGGGAGCATTGGTATTGAATAAAGGTGAAGATAAACCTCATATCTTATATGTTACAACCCAGTCCTTTACTAGGAAAACTTATGTAGACAGTACATATATAACGAAAACTATGCTGAAATCTGTCTTCATGGTAACAAATTCGATTGCAAATGAAGGTATGACGAAGATTCAATCACTTGGATATAGCAGAAAATTATTAAATTCAATTCATTTTATACTTTCGTCTCCATGGGTGATTTCTAGATCAAAATTGGTAAAGATTCAATTTGAAAATGAAACAAAGATAACCGAAAAGATAATATCAGATATCATAATAGAAGAACAAAATAAGCTTAAACATGATTTCGGTCCAGATTTGATATTGACTGAACAGAAAATATTTGAAATCAAACTCAATGGATATGTGGTCAATAATTTTGAAGATAGAAAAGCAAAGACTTTAGAAGTATCCTTTGCTACGACTCTAGGTTCTGAGAAAATTATAAATAGAATACATCAAGCTGTATTGAAGAATATACATATTGAAAAAAAATATTATCATTCAGCATTACTTCTTCATTTTATCGCTCTACAATCCCTATTTCCTAGAAGAGAAGATTTTATTTCTATACATATTCATAGTGAATTGACAGATATAATAGTTGTAAAGAAAGGAATTTGCGCATGTTTAGCATCTTTTCCATTCGGAGTTTCCACTTTATCAAGAAAAATATCACATGCATTGAAACATACGAATGAAACAAGCGATTCTATACTTAATCTCTATGGAGCTAGTAAATTAGAAAATAATGAAAATCAAAAGATCAAGAAAATTATAGAACCTTTAATGCAAGTTTGGCATAATCAACTTTTAAAATCAGTAGTAAAGAATAATGAAGGTAAATTTATTGTACCCAGATTAGTATATCTCTCTGCTCATAGTCATTTCGATATATTCAGATCAGTATTTACATTAAATAATAATGAAAAGTACGAAGTTATCTCTTTCGATACCTCTAAGATTGAATCATATGTAGTATATGAAAAAGTTTCAGAAAAAAGCCAAGTTATAGGAATGTATGCATTAGCTTTAAAAAATATGGTATAGTTATTTCATAGTATATGCCAAAGAAAATTGTACAAGATATTATGCCGACAGAAAGACACTCTATACGTGAAGTGCCTATTCGAATACACAGAAAGAAAGTAGGAGAAGAAGGGGTGATAATAGAAGAAGAGGAAACAGGGACTGTGAATTTATCACCTAAAAAAGTTAGTAAGAAAAGAAATAGAAGAGGATTAAATATGTTTGCTAGTTTTATTATAGTTTTTGCGTGTATTTCTGTTATTGGAATAGCTTTATCACTTCTATATTCAAAGGCAGTAGTGACTATCACACCAAAAGTTATGAATTTGCAGGTAGATGGGAAGTTTACAGCAAAGAAAAATGCATTATCTGGCGATTTGAAATATGAAGTAATTACAGCTACAGATGAAATGCATAAGCCTATTTCCTCGACAAATGGTCCATTAATACAGACTAAGGCGAGAGGAATAGCAATCCTATTTAATAATTATAGTGCTACAACCCAAAAGATTGTAGCTGGCACTCGTCTAACAAATTCTCTCGGACTTATATACAGAACTTCTACATCAGTGAGTATACCTGGTAAAAAGACAATTGCCGGAAAAGTCATTCCTGGTAGTATAAATGTCGGCATTATAGCTGATCAATCTGGAGAAAAGTATAATATAAAACTAACTGATCTATCCGAAAACTTCAAAATAATGGCTTATAAGGGTACAAGTAAGTACGATGGTTTCTATGGACATTTGAAATCAGATATAACGGGTGGATTTTCTGGTAATAAGAAGATAGTTTCTGCTGATCTACAGAAAAAGACAATACAGGAATTACAAGATTCTTTAAAAGAAAAATTAATAGCTAAATTAAAGACTGAAATTCCTGAAGGATATTTATTATATAAAGACTCATATATTATAGAAAATAAAGTATTAGATATAGGGACAAAAGAAGCTAATTCTGCCGATATAGGTGTAAAGAGTACAGTATATGGGATTATATTTAATTCAAATAATCTATTGCATTTCGTTGCTGGAAATGAAATAAAGAAATTCCCAGCTTCCACATACAATGTAAGAGGCATGGAAGGTCTTAGTTTTCAAATTATTAATATGAAGGATATATCAATGGCAAAATCTACACCAGTAATATTCAATTTGAAAGGTCCAGTCTCTCTTGTTGGTACTTTCTCCGAAGAAAGCTTGAAAAAAGAACTTCAAGGTATAAAGCTTAGTGCTAGTAATGCTATTTTTGCCAAATATAATTCTATCGGTAATGCCTATGCTTTGCTTACACCTTTCTGGATTAGATCCTTCCCAAATTCAGCCGATAAGATTATAATAGAGTACAAATAAGAATAGAAATCCTAGGATGCTGGGTTGTGTTGCTTTTTATTGGCCTATCTGTTAATATATTTAAACGCGTAAATTTGATGGATTTTAATACAAATAATAAAATCAACAACACAAATAGTGCAAATATTGTATATGGGGTTGTAACAGAGGCCTTACCAGACACATTGTTTAAGGTAAAGCTTGACAATAAGGAGGAAATTGTATTGGCGTATTTAGCGGGAAAAATGAGAATGCATCGTATTAGAGTGTTAATTGGTGATAAAGTAGAATTAGCATTGGATTCATATGGTGGAAGAGCTCGTATTACTAAAAGATTATAATTTTTGTTTAATTACAGCATGAAGGTAAAAGCATCAGTAAAGAAAAACTGTCCGAAATGCAAAGTAGTCCGAAGAAAGGGCTATGTTTATGTTGTGTGTAAGGCAAATCCTCGCCACAAACAAAGACAAGGATAATATTTTTTATATGCGCATATTAGGTATTACAATTCCAGATAATAAAAGACTTGAAATTGCATTGACAGCACTTTATGGTATTGGTCGTTCAAGGGCTCTGTCTGTTTTAGAAAAAGCAAAGGTTGACAAAGCATTAAAGCCGAAAGATCTTACTGTTGAACAAGAAAATGATATTAGAAAGATCATTGAAACATTTCGTATAGAAGGAGATCTTAAACGTGAAGTAGCTTCAAATATAAAAAGATTAAAAGATATAAAGACATATCGTGGAAGCAGACATGCTCGTAGACTTCCAGCTAGAGGTCAGAGAACAAAGACCAATTCTAGAACAATCAGGGGAAATGTGAGAAAGACGATGGGTTCTGGAAGAAAGAAAGAAGATAAGAAATAATAAATAAAATAATATTATATGGGTAAGAAAAGAATTGTTACAACCAAAAAAGATACGAAAGAAACAGGAGTAAAACAAGCTCCAACTTCTTCTAAAAAGCGATTGGATTCTGGTATTTTACATGTACAATCAACCTATAATAATACTAAAGTCCAATTGACAGACAAGGAGGGCAATGTTATTATATGGTCTTCAAGTGGATCATTAGGATTTAAGGGGGCAAAGAAAGGGACACCATTTGCAGCAGCTAAAGTCGGTGAAACTCTTGCTCTGAAGGCACAAGCACTTGGATTGAAGGATATAGATGTGGTTGTAAAAGGTGTAGGATCTGGACGCGAATCGGCGATTCGTGGCTTTATTTCAAAAGGTGTGAATATAAATTCCATAAAAGATGAAACTCCAGTACCATTCAATGGTCCTCAGCCTAAAAAACCACGTAGAGTATAATTTTATGATTATTGGACCAAAATACAAAATTGCTAGAAGATTGGGAGCTGCAGTGTTTGAAAAAACTCAAACACAAAAGTATGCTATTCGATCCGCGCAAAAGACTAATTTTTCTAAATCTAAAGCAAAAAGTGATTATGGACTTGGTATGCTTGAAAAACAAAGGGCTAGATTTACATATGGAGTTTCAAGCAAACAATTCGGAAATTATGTAAAAAAGGCAATAGAAAAGAAAGGTAATTCCGGAGAACACCTCATTCAACTTTTAGAAAGTAGATTGGATAATGTCGCACTTCGATCTGGTTTCGCTACGACAAGACAAGCTGCAAGACAAATGACATCTCATGGACATCTTACAGTCAATGGAAAAATTATCACTATTCCATCATATTCAGTAAAAGTAGGTGATATCATAGCGATACGAGAAGGGAGTAAGAAGAAGGGGTTATTTTCAGGGCTTGATGAAAGACTGAAAACAATAAAATTACCCGCATGGCTAAAGCTCAATTTTGATAAGAAAGAATTGATAGTAGATGGAGTTCCGCATGCATTACAGAGTGAATTACTATTCAATGTCGGATCTGTGCTCGAATTCTATAGCCGTTAAAATTAAAATATTTATTTTTTAATAAAATTACCATGCAAAACAATAATATCATCGTTCCATCAAAGCCAAAGATTATTCGTGAAGAAGGTTTTAGTGGGATTTATGAAATAGATGGACTTTATCCAGGTTATGGTCATACACTCGGCAATTCTCTTAGACGCATTATTTTATCATCCATTATTGGTGCAGCTGTAACTAAGGTAAAGATAAAGGGTATTGAACATGAATTTTCATCTATCGATGGTGTAAAAGAAGATGTTATTGCACTTTTATTGAATCTTAAAAGACTTCGCATAAAACTCATAACAGATGAACCACAAGTTTTGACCTTAAAAGTAAAGGGAATAAAGACTATTCTAGCAAAAGATATACAATATCCGGGCCAAGTCGAAATCCTTAATCCAGAGCTTCATATTGCCCAATTGACTGATAAAAGTGCCGAATTAGATATGGAAATAACAGTGGAAAAAGGATTAGGGTATGTAGCTAAGGAAACACTTCATAAAGATCGTGTAGATATTGGTACTATTTCTATCGATGCTACATTTACTCCTATAAGAAAGGCAAATTATGAAGTAGAAAATATGCGTGTTGGTGATAGGACAGATTTCAATCGCCTTAGAATTTCTATAGAAACAGATGGAACATTGACCCCTAAGGAAGCTTTTGAACAATCTATTTCGACTATGATTATGCAACTCAAATCTATTATTGGATTTAAGGAGGAAGAAGTCTCTGTCTCAGAAAAGACTGATGAAGAAAGTGTAGTAGGAGAAAGTGAACCAAAGCAAGAAGTAGATGTAGAATTTTTGAAAACAAGAATAGATTCTATAGGACTTTCACCAAGAACAGTCAAAGCTCTTTCTAATGCTAATATTAGGACTATCGGTGGATTGGCAAGAAAAAGTGAAATCGATATTCTAGATATAGATGGATTGGGAAGTAAGGGTATTCAGGAAATAAAGAAAATTCTTTCACAATACAATATTTCCTTGAAATAATTAAATAATATGAGACATCATTCAAATAAAAGAAAATTCGGTTTAGAGAAAGATCAGAGGAATGCTTTGATGCGTTCTCTTGCAAGGAATTTAATAAATGAAAGTCGAATAAGAACGACCTTACCAAAGGCAAAAGAACTTCGACCATATGTTGAAAAGCTCATAACAAAAGCCAAGATCGGAACTATCGGTTCTCGTCGACTTATTATTTCAAAAATCGGTGGTGTAAAGGAGGCGAAGACATTAATAGAAACCATTGCTCCTAAATATAAGACAAGAAATGGTGGTTATACACGTATAGTGAAGCTTTCAGCGCGTACACTTGACGCCGCACCTATGGCAATGATTGAATTTGTATAATATAAATAATATGATTCACACTATTGATGCACAAGGTAAGAAATTGGGAAGAGTTTCAAGCGAAGCTGCAACGTATCTTATGGGTAAAAGAATGGTTTCATTTGCTCGCAATAAAATCGCTCCAATTCAAGTAAAGATAATAAATACATCGAAGGCCAATTTCGATATTAAGAAATTGAATCAGAAAGAGTATATCACTTATACTGGTTTCCGTGGTGGTATTTATAGTGAAAAGCTTAAAGAACTTATTACAAGAAAAGGAGCAAAGGAAGCCTTCGAAAGAGCCGTATATAGAATGCTTCCATCAAATAGTCTAAGGAAAAAAATAATGAAGAATTTAATTATTACCGAATAATATGATAATAACAAAAACAGGAGAAGGAAGATATATAGAAGCGATCGGTCGAAGAAAAACGGCTATTGCCCGCGTACGCATCACCCCATCAACGAAAATGTCTTATGATATAAATGGCCAAACTATTGAATCATATTTTCCTATAAAGGAAATGCAGAAAATGGTTTTAGAATCTATAGACGAATCCAAACTCACAGAAACAAAATTTAATATAACAATCCTTACAAGAGGTGGCGGAAAGAGTGGTCAAGCTGATGCTATACGACTCGGTATCGCTAGATCCCTTATCAAATACGATAAAGGACTTCGTGGAAAGCTTAAGAAGGCAGGATTACTCAAGAGAGATCCAAGGGCAAAGGAAAGACGAAAGTTCGGTCTGAAGAAAGCTCGTAAGAGTCCACAATGGTCTAAGAGATAAAAAAATGAAAGAAGATGATGATGTAAAAATTGAATCTGATGACACATTAGATGATTCTGTCATAGCGGAAGAAACGGCTATTGGCATGGTTAAAACTTTAAAAGAAAAGCTTAAGAAAGCTATAGAAGAGAAACAAGAATATCTCAATAATTGGCAGAAGGATAAAGCAGAATTTATGAATGCTCGAAAGAGAGATCAGGAAGTTCAGAAAGATTTTGCTAGATTTTTAAATGAAAGTTTGATTTCAGAACTTATACCTGTTCTTGATAGTTTCAATATGGCAATGGGGAATAAAGAGGTATGGGAGAAGGCAGATAAGAACTGGAGAACGGGAGTGGAGTATATTGCAAATCAATTAAAAAAAGTTCTAGAAGATTTCGGCTTAAAAGAATTGAATCCTATTGGTCTTCCTTTTGATCCTATGCGTGACGAAGCTATAGAACATGAACAAGTAGATGATGAAAAGAAAAATCATATTGTGACTTTTGTTATTAGTAAGGGGTATGAATTAAATGGAAAGGTTTTGAAGGCGCCTAAGGTGAAGGTTGGGGAGTGGAAAAAGATAGATGAAAATGCTAGTATCTAGATATGAAAGATAATGATAAAAAAGTAATAACTGATATAATACGCAGAAATAATGCTGTCGTTGGTTATTTATTTGGTTCACATGCTCGTGGTACGGCAGGGGCATTAAGTGATCTAGATGTGGCTGTGGCTTTTCCTACAGGTTTGAACATGGAAATTCAGGATAGAAAAATTGAAGATATAAGATGTGCTTTAGAGAAAATTTATGGTAGAGATAAAGTAGATGTTATAAATATACCTAAACTTAAAACTCCTTTACTTCGCTATATCGTTACACTTGGCGAGGGGATTATTCTTTTTGCTGATGATCGATCTTTATTAAATAATCTTATTGATTTTGCTCGCCGTGATTATGAGGATACGAAACCTTTGAGGGCTATTCAAGGACAATATCTTAAAAGCTTATTTGTATAAATAATTATATGACTAAACTAAATATAGAATCAATTCAAGATAAATTATTTCGCCTTAAAACGAATACTGACTTTATAGAGGATATATTCAAAACATCGAATGATGATCTTTTGAATGGTACAGATCATTCTAAGTATATTGCTCTAGAACATATATTACAACTTTCGATACAGATTATTTTAGATGTTGGATCACATATTTTGGCGGAAGATTTTCATGAAAATCCAGCCACATACAATGAAGTAATAATAGCACTTGGTGAAAAGGGAATTATCACAAAAGAATTTGCAAAGTTACATGAAGAAATGTCTAAGTTTAGAAATAAACTTGTACATGATTATGGTAATATAGATCAAACTAAAGTTCTAGAATATGGACGAAGTGCATCAGATGTATTTAGAATATTTGGTAAAGCTTTTGTAGATTATATTCAAAAATAATTATGCTAACCCCCCAAAACAAACAACTAAATAGCATATTTGAAAGAATTATTAGAGATAACAACGGGGTATTAGTCCGTGTAAGATTTACTATTGTTGAAGTTGACGGAGTATTCAAAGGACATGTAATATCTGCTGAACCACTAGTATCAAAAAATGAAAAGGATGTAGTTTGCCTACTTTGCCTAAAAGAAAAGAAAGTAATAGCAGAGGATGCTGTTATAGATTTTTCATCTATACTTTCGCCATACTTTTCACTAGAATTTTTCATGAGTCAACCTACGAGAGCACCGGCTTTCGCTATATAGTTTTCTACTTATTAAATTAATCAAATCAAAAACAAAAACCATGAGTAAAATAATCGGAATCGATCTTGGTACTACCAACTCCGCCGTAGCGGTGATGGAAGCTGGTACGCCAAAGATATTAGAGAATGCAGAAGGTGCTAGAACTACACCGTCTATTGTTGCACAGTCAAAGACTGGTGACAGAATGGTAGGTCTTCTAGCGAAAAGACAAGGAGTAACAAATCCAAAAAATACAATATACCAGATAAAAAGATTTATCGGGCACAACTTCGACGATCCTGCGGTACAGAAAGACCGTGCATCTGTGCCTTTTGAAATGCAAAAATCTGCATCCGGAGGAATAGAAGTAAAGATGGGAGATAAATGGTATAGACCAGAGGAAATCAGTGCTATGATACTTACGAAGATGAAGACAGATACAGAAGCTCGTTTAGGTGAAAAGGTAACAGAAGCAGTTATCACCGTGCCCGCGTACTTTAACGATGCACAGAGACAGGCCACAAAGGATGCAGGAAAAATTGCGGGATTAGATGTAAAGAGAATCATAAATGAACCGACAGCCGCAGCACTTGCTTATGGATTCGATAAGAAAAAGGATGAAAAGATAGCAGTATTCGATTTCGGTGGTGGAACATTTGATATTTCTGTTCTAGAAGTAGGTGATGATGTTGTAGAAGTAAAATCAACAGATGGTGATGCACATCTCGGAGGAAAAGATATTGATCAGAAAATTATAAATTGGCTGGGAGATGAATTTAAGAAAACATCCGGAGTAGATATTAGGAAAGATACTTTAGCCCTTCAGAGACTGGACGAAGCAGCAGAAAAGGCAAAGATAGAACTTTCAACGGTAATTCAGACCGAAGTAAATATTCCATTTATTACTTCTACAGCTGAAGGACCACAACATTTACTCATCACTATGACTCGAGCGAAGCTAGAGGAACTTACAAAGGAATTCATTGATAAAGCAATGATGATAACGAAGAGGGCAATGGATGCTTCACCGTTTAAAATAGGGGATCTAAATGAAGTCCTTTTGGTCGGTGGACAGACTCGTATGCCAGCCATGCAAAAAGCTGTGAAAGATTTCTTCGGAAAGGAGCCACATATGGGTGTGAATCCTGACGAAGTGGTTGCGGTGGGTGCTGCTATTCAAGGTGGAATATTGGGAGGTGATATAAAAGGAGTTTTACTTCTTGATGTTACTCCACTTTCACTTGCTATTGAAACAATGGGCGGAGTAGCGACGAAACTCATTGACAAGAACACCACTATCCCTACCCAGAAGTCTCAAATCTTCTCTACAGCGGCTGATAATCAAACATCTGTAGAAATTCACATAACACAAGGTGAAAGACCTCTTTCAGGCGATAATAAATCACTTGGACGCTTTATTCTAGATGGTATTGCACCTGCACCAAGAGGTATGCCACAGATAGAGGTTACATTTGATCTAGATGCAAATGGCATTCTTTCTGTTACTGCAAAAGATAAGGCAACAGGTAAAGCAAATAGTATAAAGATTACTGCAAGCTCAGGCCTTTCGAAGGAAGAAGTAGAAAAGATGAAAAAAGAAGCAGAAATGCATTCTGCTGAAGATGTAAAGAAAAAGGAAATGATAGAGACAAGAAATATTGCAGAACAGCTCATTTATACTTCAGAAAAGGCTCTTAAAGATGCAGGTGATAAGGTTCCAGCCGATCTTCGTAAGTCTATAGAAGATAAAATAGCAGATGTGAAAACAGCAAAAGAAGGAACAGATCCAGGAACTCTAAAGAAAGTAACAGATACACTTTCATCTGAACTTTCTAAGATAGGTGAAATATTATCTAAGGCACAGGCAGAAGCAGAGAAGGCAAAGGCGCAGACTCCGCCAGGAGGTGAGCAAAAGGGTCCAGAAGGAGATGTTAAGGATGCGGAGTTTAAGGAGAAGAAGTAAACCTTGACTTAATTATTGACTTAGATTATCATTCCAAGCACATGATTAATATAAAGCA
>JBBUAH010000026.1:0-3277 GCA_038058815.1 Patescibacteria group bacterium | reverse complement strand
TCTGAAAGATAATTTGTTTGTATTCGATGGAAATGAAGAAATACCTTATGATAAACCAGTTTATTGGGGAAAAGGATATAGAAATTTTGAGAAAAAATATAGTAAGCAAATATCTAAAGCGGAAAAATTGATTATAATTGATTGTGTTGGATATGATAAAACAATAGTCCTAACTAGAAAGTCACAAAATAATATAATTAAACTTGCTTTTCCTATTGAGAATATAAATAAATATTCATCTAAAATAAAGTTGATTACTTTTGATTATGATAAATTGATGAGTGTATATCACTCAGATCTAGATATTCCAGAGTTGATAAAGGAATCATATTTAGAAGAAGCTTTAGAGATACTTTCGAATTCTGTGCTTATATAAGCATAAATAGGTATGGAAGTCAAGATGATATTGCTATAAATAAATGATACAATTAAAATCAATAAACAAGCCAAGAAGTGTGTATGTTGGTATAAAAATGATACAATTAAGTAAATAAAATGATACAATTAAATGATAGACAAAAAGCTATAGCACAGTTTATAAAAGAAAAAGGAACTGTTGCAAACCATGAAATAAACTCTTTTCTTAATAAAAAGGAAGAAGTTATTTCTCGTATTACATTGATTAGGGATCTAAATGAATTACTTGAATCAGGAGAAATAAGACAAGTTGGTAAAGGTAGAAATACCAAGTATGAACATTCGAGTAAACACCCCTTACTAGAAACTATTGATATTGAAAATTATCTTTCAAAAATAAATAGAAATAAAACGCACATACCTGTTCTATTTAATCATAATATATTAGATAAATTTAATAATATATTGAGTGAAAAGGAAATCCTAATCTTACAAAATAAAAATGATGATTATAGAAAAAGGGTAGTAGATCTTTCACCTACACTTCTAAAGAAAGAATTTGAAAGGATTACCATAGAACTATCATGGAAATCATCCCAAATTGAAGGAAACACTTATTCTTTGATAGATACGGAAATACTTATCAAAGAACATAAAGAAGCAAAGGGTCATAGTAAAGAGGAAGCTACTATGATACTAAACCATAAAAAAGCTCTTGATTATATTTTTTCAAATAAAGAAAAATTTAAAATTCTTTCCTTGAGAGAAATTGAGAATGTTCATAGACTTTTAACAGAACAATTGGATGTTAAATCTGGTATTAGATTGCGGGCTGTAGGTATTACAGGAAGTCATTATCGTCCATTAGACAATCATCATCAAATCGTTGAGGTATTAGAAAAAACAATAGAAAAAATAAATTCATATGTTGACCCATGGAGTAAAGCTCTTATTGCTTTAATCATGCTCGCTTATATCCAACCATTCGAAGATGGAAATAAGAGAACTTCACGTATTATTGCCAATGCTTGTCTTATCGCTTATGATATCTGTCCACTTTCACTTAGAAGTATTGATGAAACTGAATACAAGAAAGCGATTACAATATTTTATGAACTTCAAAATGCTTCATATATGAAAAAACTGTTTCTAGAACAATTTGATTTTGCAATTAAAAATTATTTCTTGTAAGATTTATTCGCCATGTCAAAAGACTATTATAAAATACTAGGAGTTGAGAAAAACGCTTCAAAAGATGAGATAAAGAAAGCTTTCCGCAAGCTTGCTCATGAACATCATCCTGATAAAAATCAAGGAAACGATACGAAGTTTAAGGAGATAAACGAAGCATATACTGTCCTTTCTGATGATACTAAGCGTCAACAATACGATACATTTGGTTCAGCAGGGCCAAGTGGTTTTAATCCTAATCAGGGTCAAGGCGGTTTCAATCAAGGTTTTGGTGGCTTCGATTTCTCTGGATTTACAAGGCAATATAGTGGTCAGAATGGTCAATCATTTGAATTTGATCTTGGAGATTTATTTGGTGAATTTTTTGGCGGGGGAAGAAGACCTAAAAAAGGAAAGAATATTACCGTGGATGTGCAGTTGACTTTTAAAGAATCAATATTCGGAATTGAAAAGGAATTGAATATAAATAAAGAAAAAATAGTTGTAACGATTCCACCAGGAATTGAAAATGGTCAAGGATTAAGAGTACAAGGAAAAGGTGAAGAAGGTTCAGCTGGTAGAGGGGATCTTATAGTACGTGTTTGGGTAGAAGATCATAAAATATTTCGAAAGGAAGGTTATAATCTCATAATGGAGCTTGATCTCAAACTCACTACAGCACTTCTCGGCGCTACAATCGATCTGGAAACACTTGATGGAAAAATAGAATTAAAAATTCCAACAGGAACCACCCATAATGAAATATTACGCATAAGGCAGAAAGGGGTACCAAGTGAAAGAAGTGGTAAAAGAGGAGATTTACTAATAATTACAAAAGTCGAAATGCCGAAGAAATTGTCTAAGAATGCACAGAAATTAGTAGAAGAGTTAAAGAGGGAAGGACTATAGTAAAATCATTGTTTATGATACAATATCCCCATGAAAAAGATATTACTTTCAGGGGTGAAACCAACAGGGCGACCACATATAGGAAACTATTTTGGAGCAATGAAGCAGTTTGCTGATTTGCTGAATTCTGGCAATTATGATTGTCGTTTTATGATTGCTGATTATCATGGATTAAATTTCATACAGAATCCTATAGAAATGCGACAAAATGTTTTAAACCTTGCTATTGATTATCTAGCTATAGGCCTTAATCCAGAAAAAGCGATTATTTTTAAACAATCAGACATTTCTGCACATACGGAGCTTGCTTGGATATTCGATACTATCACTTCTATGCCATATCTCATGCGTGCTCATGCTTTCAAGGATGCTGAGGCGAAGGATAAGGAAATAAGTGTAGGAACTTTCAATTATCCTATGCTTATGGTAGCAGATATTCTCCTTTATGATACGGATATAGTGCCAGTAGGACAAGATCAGAAACAACATATCGAATACACACGCGACACAGCTTTGAAATTTAATAATATTTTCGAAGAAACATTCAAACTTCCAGAACCGCTTATAATAAAAGATGTAGCCGTAGTTCCCGGAACAGATGGTCAAAAAATGTCAAAAAGTTATGGAAATACTATTCCACTTTTTGCGAGTCGAGAAGAGATAATGAAAGCGGTGATGAGTATTGTCACAGATTCTAGTGGAGATATTCCAATGAATGTCTATAATATTCATAAATTAATACGCAGTGAAAAAGATTTGAAAGACATTTATGAAAAGAATAAAGGGAAGTATAAGATACTAAAAGAAATCCTTATAGAAGATCTAGATGTATTCATAAAGC
>JBBUAH010000025.1:1719-11282 GCA_038058815.1 Patescibacteria group bacterium | reverse complement strand
GGAGCGTGGGAAAAAAAATCACTAGAGCACGGAGTATGATACATATGAAAAAATCCCGCAATTGCGGGATGATTTCGGAAATCTTTAGTTGTACTTTAGACCAATCTGCCAGCTTTTATGACGTGTTCAACGAGGGTGTATGTATACCCCATCTCATTATCATACCAAGCAAGGACCTTTACTAAATTCCCACCTACCACGCGCGTGAAGGATAGATCGGCTATTGATGCATATAGACTTCCTTTTATATCGGAAGATACTATATCTTCTTCTGTTACTGTAAATATCCCCTGCCAACGATTTTCGATGGCTGCTTTCTTCAAAATTGAATTTACTTCCTCGGCTGTTGTATTTTTCTTTGAAATAAATGTAATGTCTACAATAGAACCAACTACTACAGGTACGCGTATAGAAATACCATCGAAAAGTCCTAGAAGCTTCGGTATGGCCTTGGTCACGGCTATAGCAGCTCCGGTGCTAGAAGGTACTATATTTTGTGCTGCTGCACGACCTTCTTTCATATCTTTTTTATTCGGCCCATCGACTATAGATTGACTGGCGGTATAGGCATGGACAGTATTCAAAAGAGCTTTTTCAATACCGAGAGTTTCATCAAGAATCGCTAAAAGTGGACTACCAGCATTTGTAGTACATGAAGCATTTGAGGAGATCTGGCATGTTTTCAATTTATCCTCATTCATTGCCATAAGTATCGTTTCTCCTTTTACAAGTGATGAAGAAGAGTCCTTAAGTGGAGCTGTGACTATTACTCTCTTCGCGCCCGCAGTGATATGGGCTTGAGCCTTTTCACTTGAAGTAAATAGTCCTGTTGATTCCACAACAATATCAATACCCAAATCTCTCCAAGGAAGCTGGCTTGGGTCTTTTTCACTTAAATATTTTACTCCTTTTAAATTAAAATCACTTATTCCATAGACAGAATCATATTTTAAAAGATATTCCATATTTTTAATGGAAGTCAAATCATTTACTGCTATTATTTCTATTTCAGGATTGTTTTTTGCTAATTTATAAAAAGCACGACCTATTCTACCAAAACCATTTATTGCTACTTTTATTTTTTTCATGATTAAATTGTAACATTTTTACATAATTTTTTCACCAGCCCAGGTCCATGATATATAAGACCCGTGATAAGCTGTATAAGATCTGCACCAGCATCAAACTTCTCTTGTGCATTCTCTACTGACATCACCCCACCACAGCCGATAATCGTAAATCTCTTACCATAAAGCTCGCGAGTCTTCCTTATAAGCTTAGTAGAAAGATGATTCGTCGGCTTTCCGCTTGTTCCACCTTTATATTCCTTCGGCGCTTCTTCCCTAAAATCAAGATTATCATAGTCTTTATTCAAATTTCCTATTATAACTCCATTTAAACCATGTTTATCAATAATATCAAGTAAGGAATTGAATTGATTCCAAGGTATATTTATAGGCATTTTCACATAAATAGGTTTCGAACATGGAATCTTCTTTATGGCGACTAAAAGTCTATTCAATAAATCTGGATTTGTGAAAGTCTCTCCTTCATAAGCATTTGGGCAAGAGATGTTTAAAGTATAATAATCTCCAATATTTTCTTCATTTAATCTTCTGAAGGAATAACAATAATCCTTTATTCCTTCTTCTATGGAAGCTGATTTTTCATCATTTGTTCTGGCTATGCTGGTACCAATTACAAAATCAGAAGAGATATTGTCTTCGAAGGGACTTTCGAGGCTGTCGAGCCGAGAACCGAGAAAATTTTTAGAAAAAAATTTTCGTGCCCTGAGGAGATAATATCTCTTCTGATTCTTTTTGTATTTCTTTATTCTATTTATAATAGTTTCTATGCCATCATTTCTTAACCCTTTATTTACTAAAATACTTTTTGACTTTGGAAGTCTGGTGAGTCTGGGTGTAGGGTTCCCCGCACAGTATCTTGCTGTGATCGAGCCTATTTCTTCACCACCAAGCCCGATCGAAGGTAAGATATTCATAAGTCTGGCATTATAATCAAAACCAGCTGAAAGTAAAAAAGGGGTTCTGTATTTTATTCCATCGACAACTCTTGATATATCTTTTCCTTTATAATCATAGAATAAACCAATTTTCCATTTGAGAATGGTCCATTTTCCCAAAAATTCTCCAAACCACATCATGAAATCATGCACAAATTCAGGATCAAATTTGAAGAAAATTGGTTTTAATATTCGTTTGTACATAAAAATCAAATTCCACGTAAGGTAATATGAAATATAGAACCACTGCCTTTATTTGATGAAAAATAAATACTTCCACCCTGTTTTTCTGCTAAAAGTTTAGCATAATACAATCCAAGTCCAGTACCATCTGGTCTTATAGATATTGCATTATCACCTCTGAAAAATTTGCTGAAGATATCAGCTTGTTCATTTTGAGATATACCTATTCCATCATCCGCTACTTGTATTTCTATTAATTTTGAATCTAATTTATGGAATGACACTTCTATATTACCTCCATTTTTTGTATATTGAATAGCATTATCAATCAATGTTTCTACAATAATAATTAATGCGTTCTTAGAGAAAATAGCTTCCATTTCTTTTTCATCATCTTTAAATTTAAAATTAATCTTCTTTGTAATAATTTCTGGCATTTTCTTGTCAATGACTTCTTTTATAATAGGATATATTAAAGATTTAGAAGTCTCAATAATCTCACCTTTTTCAGATTCTGCCACACTTAAAAGCTGATTTACCAAACTTATCATATTATCTGTACTTATACGGAGATCGCCAAGCATAATTTTCATATCATCTTCCAAATCGATCTTCGTTGATATCATTTCTAATGCCCACTTCAATCTCGTCAGAGGTGTTCTAAGTTGATGTGATGATATTGAAATAAAATCCATTTTTATACGATTTTCTCTTTCTATATTTTCAAAAAGTTGTACGTTCTCCCAAGATATACAAATAGCTGAAATAAGATTTTCTAAAGCTTTTTTCTCTTTTAAACCAAAAGATTGTCTTGTTACTTGCTTACCAAAAACAAGAAAACCTACAATTCCTAGTCTTGTGATAAGGGGAGAAAGCATAATTCCTTTATTCTCTTTTGATAGAGTTATAGCTTCTTTTGTTATTTCATCAAAATCAAAAATTTGTTCTGTATCTATCAGTTTTGTATTTTCCACTGAATTCATCTTCATCGAACCTTTATATAACATTGGTATTTTTCGTGATTCTATTTTTAAATTAGATGATCTTACCATAAGCCAAGCCCTGTCTTTTTCATTTATAATAAGGAAAAAAGGAGTCTCGATTCTTAATGAATCTTCAAGAAAGTCAAAAATCTCTTTGAAAAATTTATTCAAATCCTTAAAACGATAGAGTTGTTTTTCAAATTTATTAATTTTTATTTCGAAACTAATTTGATTTTTATTAAAAATTTCATCTGTCAATCTTTTTCCTATTTTAATAAGTAGATTGAATATGTAAATAGCAAATATAAATATAGCTGTTTCTTTTATAATTTCTTCTATATTTTTATTAATCAAAAACAATTTGATAAATATTAAAATGTAAGCAATACCGATAATTCCTATGACTACTGCATGTCCGATAGCTCTTCCTAAAACAAGCTTAATATCAGCAAGATTATATCGAATCATAAAGTAACCCATAAAGCTTGAGAGTACTCCCACAAAGATAAATCCGGGTGGATGTATAGGCATCCATAATCCAAAACTAGGTAAGAAATCTACAATACCAGCAAAAGATAACATTCCAGAGATGAAAGCTAGACCATACCATCTTTTCCTCCTTTCAGCCTTTATATAACTTTCATACAAATTCTTTCCGAAAAAATACATAAAAAAGGCAAAAAGAAAAACAGATAAAATGGCACCGGAACCATTATGTATATAATTTCCCCAAGAATATTTGATAATTCCTTTTACAAAAAAAGGGTTATTCATAATAACATTTATAATAATAAACAATGTCAATAGAGCTCCAGGAATTATGAAGACTTTTCTGGGTTGTTCAGATCTGAAATATGCAGAAAAAATATAAGTCGAAATAGGTATCAAACTAACACCTATAAAACCAATTTTAACTAAAATCAACGTGTATGAATCATTCGCAGAAAAATATCCAAATCCCATACCAATCATCCAAATAAAGACACAGAATTGAAAAAAGAAAAATGATTTATTTAAATTTGAATGAGGATTTTGTATAAGAACAATTATTCCTTGAATTAGAATAAAAACAGACACTAATATTTGGAGCAATGATATGAAATCCATCGTTAAATTGATAGACATACTTATAGGTATTATAACATAAACTTATTATAGTATATATTGAAATTCTATCATATAATGTAATCAAATATATGAAAAAAATAAAAATAGTAATAATCGGCGGAGGGTTTGGAGGTGTCTATACTGCACGATATTTGGAAAAGATTTTAGATTCAAAGAAAACTGAAATTACACTTATAAATAAAACAAACTATTTCCTATTCACCCCCATGCTTCATGAAGTCGCCACCGGAGGACTTACACCAGATAGTTTAATCGAATCTTTAAGAGAAATATTTCGAGAAAAATCAGTAAATTGTGTTGAAGATACGGTAATAGAAATAGACAGAACAGAAAAAAGGGTAAAAACAAGCTTAAATTCATTTGACTATGATTATCTGGTGATTTCTTCTGGAGCCGAGACGAATTATTTCGGCATTCCCGGAGTAAAAGAAAACACCTTTACATTAAAAAATATAAATGATGCCATATCTATAAGGAATCATATTATTGAAACATTTGAAAGAGTTATAGAAACAAATAATAAAGATTTGCTTACATGTGCTGTGATCGGTGCTGGTGCGACAGGGGTCGAGCTTGCAGTAGAACTTATAGAATATATGAAGCATACACTCTGTGCATATTATAGAGATTCAGGTCTTAATAAAGATGATGTGAAAGTCTCTATAATAACGAATACTCCTGAAATCATTACTCAATTCCCTGCTGATATGAGAAGGATCGCTCTTTCTGTCTTACAAAAAAATGATGTGAATGTAATTACAAATAGTACAGTTACGAAGATAGAACCGCATCTGATCACATTCGGTGATGGAAAAACTCTGAAAGCACATACTATTATATGGGTTGCCGGTGTGAAGCCTTCACTTTCTCTTATAAAAGGATTAGAAATCGAAGTAAAAGGTAGAATGGAAATAAATGAATATTTACAAAGTACGAAAAATCAAGAAATTTTCGGTCTCGGTGATTCTTCAGGAAATTTCCCCATGCTTGCACAAATAGCAGTACAGCAGGCAGAGACGGTTGCTTATAATATAAATGCTTTAATTAATGGCAGAGAACTTAAGGAATTTTCCACAAAGATAAAAGGGTTACTCATTTCACTCGGCCAATGGTATGCCATAGGACATTTCGGAAATATTACCCTTCGAGGACCGCTCATGTGGTGGCTTTGGAGAACTATTTACCTTTTCAACTTTCATTCATGGAAGAAGCGCTTTGAGATAGCAGTGGAGTGGACTATTAATCTATTTTATCCTAGGGATATTACGTATTTGAAGTAAGTTAATTAAATACTGAATAAGTTCAGATACATATGGCACTCCTTTAATTCATCTTAATTCATAAAGCCCTTTCTCTCTCTTCGAGAAATGTTCTAGGGAATATGATAACATAATTCTTGGCATTTCTCGAAAATGTTTATTCAAAAATCCTTTAAGAACTTCATGTGAAATCTGCTTCCCCACTTCTCGAAGCATCCAACCCACAGCTTTATGTATAAGCTGATGTTTATCATTCATTAAAATTTCTGCTATTTTGAAAGTATCTTCATATTGTCCTTTTTTTATGAAAGCACCTGCGGAAAGAACAGCTATTCTCCTTTCCCATAAATTCTTTGACCTTACCAATTTGTATAAAACTTCTCTGTTTTTATTTATAGTTTTATCAAAAAGAAAATCACCGACAATATAACAAGCAGATAAATCAACCAAATCCCAATTATTTATATATTTTGTATTTTTTAAATAGAATTTATATATTTTTTCCTTCAGTTTTTCATCTTTAGATCTTTCATATTGTGCAACTAAGATTTCTAAAGCTGTTAATCTATATTCATGTATTTTACTTTTTAATAATTCTTGAATATCATCAAAACTTGCATCGAGAAATTTATAAGCGACCTTTCTGATATTCGGCACTGTTATTCCAATAAAAATATCACCTTCGCCATATTCTCCTTTACTAGTTTTAAAGTATCTAGAAAGAAGCCGAGCTTTCTCTGGATTTGCTAGATTATTGAGATTTTTTTCAATTTCATCGAGATAGCGAGTGGCCGTAGCTTCGGATATGTCGAGCATTTGCCTGATATGTTCATTAGTTATCAGCTGATTACCGCTTTCCATCAGACCCATGATCGCTTCCTTGTTATGCTCTTTTTCCTCAGTCTGCTTACTGGTGGGAATATCCAAAGGTTTGTTTTCTTTTCCAAACAAATGATATACGCCGAGTCCGATGAGAGCGATAGTAGCTATCACAACCGACACTATCGGATTGAGCATGACTGAAAATAAGACAAGGAGGGTGGCGATGATGGATATTGTTCCGAGGGTTTTGGAAGACATGTGGGTATTTTATCATAAATACACGGCTCAATTATGATTTTCTGCTTACTTACGCCTAGTCATCATTATCAAGAATTTCGACCAACGGCGTCTCCCAACCAAAACAGGTCTCTTTATCTGCCAGGTTTTTGAAAGCTTTTACGCACACCAGATCCAGTTTGGCGTATTCTTTGAGAACTCTCACGACTTCTTCCATGAATCCGCCAACCGTACCATCGGAATCATCCACTCCTCCCCTGCACAATTTCTCATCCAGACGCAAAAGCATATCAACCAGTAATTTAACCGTTTGTTGACTCACTGGCAGATCAGAAACTATTTTTGACAACCTAGCACATCCCTCATCCAATGAGTTTTGATAGGCAAACCAAGTGCGAGATGGGCCATCATAAGCTTTTATATATCTTATCGCTCCAGTGATAGAATTTTTAACCGAGGATAAATTTTCTTTGGTTAATTCACCTAGTTTCCCGCTACATACAGGTCCGGTAATTGTTTCTTTATCTTTAGCTTTTAGCTTCTTACCTCTCATTACGGCATAGATAGCCAAAGCCACCAGATGCTTGCAAAGCTCATCATTTTGACCGAGATAGCAATCGCAGTTCCCATAATCAAACCTGCGAGCTTCTCCTGAAACATTATACGGTTTAGAACCCAAAACAACGGCTGAATAACTTCTAATACCTTCTCTGAATTTCGTGACTTTTCCACTCTCATACAAGTCCACCGCTCTTTCGAATGTCTGCGGATCCGTGGCGAATTTGATCTTTTCGAGAGTGTAAGATGGGGGCATAGGACTATATATGTGGTTGATTATAAATTCTTCTTTCTATTTTTTGAAGATAACCTTCTGCCCTTAGCACTCTCAATCGCTTTCAATGCCACTTCATCAAAATCAATATCTTGCTTTGCTTCAATCTGTTTATACTTCTCAAATTTCTTCTCTGCGATTTCTTTCATCAGTTCATGAGAAATCTTACCCGCATCTTGCAAAATGTTTCTGTCATTGATAGTCAAAAAACCATGGAGTTTTTCTATCCAGTCCTTCATCATCATCGGCACTCTCCGGCGAGCTTGTTCTGTGGCAAATATCAGGTACTGTTCCACTAAAGCATTTAGCTGGGTCAATTCCTCTTTATTGTAATAATTTTTAGCAATTACAACTTCTTCTTTTGTCGGTTTAGCTCCTCTGAAATGAGTAAGCCCCAAATTCTTTTTACCACTATCAATTCTTTCAGCAACAATTTCTGCCGCGGTATTACCCGTGACCGCATAGTGGACTTTGTTCTGCACTGTTTTGAAAAACAAAAGGCTCTGATCGTTGGTCGGGTCATAATCCACGCTTGTCGCGTAAATATCAGTGATCTTTCGATAGAATCTCTTTTCAGAGCTACGAATATCAGCGATGGTTTGCTCAAGTTCTTCAAAATAATCAAAGGGGAGATCCGGATTTTTAAGTCTTTCACTATCTATCACGAATCCTTTGACGACATATTCCGAAAGTCGTTCCGTCGCCCACTTACGAAAGGCAGTGCCCTGCGAAGATTTAACCCTGTATCCCACAGCGATGATAAGGTCTAGATTGTAGTATTTTACGGTAGTTTCTTGAGTTTTCCCTTTTATTGCACCATGCACTGTGGTTCGTCGGAATTCCCGACATACCACTTTTTCCTCCAATTCGCCTTCCTGAAAAACATTTTGGATATGCTCTGTCACCGTCGAACGACCCTTGTCGTAGAGGGTTGCGATAGTATCCTGGGTCAGCCATACAGTATCACCATCAAAACGAACATCGATCTTGATGTTTCCATTTTTGTCTTTGTATATGACGATTTGAGAGTTGGAGTTTTTCATATATTAAATATAATACCATAAGTGATCTGGGCATACCTCTATGTATTTTAAGTATATCTTTAATGTAAGAGGGATGATCTTCACAAGAATTAGATGTTTTAAGAATCAATGTATCCTTTTCATAAGTAAATAGAACTAACAATAGCTGGCCGACTCGAGCTAGAACCGTGATCGATCAAAACCTATAATGTTATTTTAGCCTATTTTTTCTTTTTCAAAATGACGCGACTCGAGCGCTACTATTTTGAAGAAATTCTTCCCAACCAGCTATACATTTATCTGCTACTTCAATGACATCAACCGGCATTTGAAATTGCCAGATGTTAATACCAAACCTTGGTCCTTTGTGGATGAAGTAATCATAATATCGATTCATTGGTGTAGAAACACCAAAAAAATTGTCTTTTACAAAATTGTTTTCAAGTTCATTTTTCTTGAGCTTCTGATGCTTCTGCTTATTTGCTAAATTCTTACACAAAGATAGCCATGTATTATTTTGTATACAAAAATCAACTTGGGATTGATTATAACCACTGCGTATAAGCCAATCACGCAGATGATAGCATTGAATGAAGAACGAGGTGAACGCATCTATGGCATCCTCAAAATTTTCATCTGTAGCATCCGCAAATTGGTTAATATTTTTCCGCAAGCGTTTAATTCTTTGCAGTTGTTCCTCATAAGGACTCTTGTACTTCATGCGTAGTACGCTCGAGAAACATGGGCATCCCATGCTAGCTCAAACTGGCTGGGGGCCAGGGAATCGAACCCCAATACTATCCTTCAAAGGGATATGTCCTACCTTTAGACGAGCCCCCAATATTTAATTACCTATATAAAATACCTTAAAATTAGAGAATGAGCAAGTTGACTTTAAAGATACGGATGCTACCATGATGAGTATTGTGCCTTCGGGCTCCGAGATTCCCCCGTTTATACGGGGGTTTCGTTTTGTAAGAGTATATATTTAATACGAATTATAATATGAGCATATTCCTCCATACTAATTCTAGTGACTTTTCTCAAAAGTCTTTTATTACTAATATTTCTCAT
>JBBUAH010000025.1:0-1619 GCA_038058815.1 Patescibacteria group bacterium | reverse complement strand
AGTGATAAAGATTTGATAAAAAAATAATGAAATTTTGATAAAGTTTCTAGTTACAACATATTTTTTATATGTGTGGCAAGATAATACCAAATACATTACCCACAAACCGCAACCACAGCCATCTCCAATGGCAAACTCTCAATGTACGCCCTACCGGTGGAATCATAAGCCCTTAATAATTCAAGTAAAACTGCTGAATTTATTTTATTCTTTTCATCTTTAGAAATATGTTCTAAAACTTTCCAATCATCTTCTGAAACTTGTTCTTTAAGAACCTTTGCTAAAGCTGGAGCATTCTTCAAAAGTAAAATAATACGCACTTTTTCTAAAATAAGTGAAATAAATATTTTCATAGAGATATTGTCTTCTCTAGCAGATGAGATAACAGAAAGAGCTTTCTCTTTTTCATTATGAGCAAGAGCGATGATAAAGTCATTTACAAGACTTCCTTTCGGCGCGCCTGTTATCATTTCGATTTCTTTTATTGAAATCTTCTTATCCTCAATTGTACTTATGACTTTCTGTAAAATTCCTAGAGTATCGCGGAAAGATCCATCTCCAAGAAGCGCGATAAGATCGGAAACACCGGTCTCTAAAACATACCCTTCTTTTTTTGAAACCTTTATAATCAGACTCTTCAAAATTTCTCTTGTCGGCTTTCGGAAAGAGAAGACTTGGCAACGAGATACGACGGTCTCAGGAATTTTCTCTGTTTCTGTAGTGGCAAGAATGAAAATAGCATGAGTAGGTGGCTCTTCAAGAGTTTTAAGAATCGCATTGAAAGCTTCCTTAGTAAGCATATGCACCTCATCTATAATATAGACTTTGTATGGAGATTCAAAAGGTAAAGTACTTACCCCATCACGTATCTCACGAATATCATCTATTCCCCTATTCGAAGCCGCATCTATCTCATATACATCATTATCACTTACCCCCAAGGCTCTAGAGAAAATACGGGCAATGGAAGTCTTACCCGTTCCTCTACTTCCAGAGAAAAGATATGCATGAGAAATACGCTTAAGCTTTATTGACCCTTCAAGAACGCTTACTATATGATCTTGGCCAATAACGTCAGACCATTCATATGGGCGATGTTTACGATATAGGACTGAATAGTTATTTTTTGTCATAAGATTATTTTAACACTTTAATATACCCCTTTACAATTCTTTCAACATCCTTCAAATCATCACTCTCCATAAGCTTCACTCGGAGTTTCTTAGCCCCATCAAATCCGCTCATATAAGCCTTAAAATGTTTTTTCATATTTGAAAAGTTTTTTATTTTATCTAAATACTTTTCAAAAGTTTTAGCGTGCTCTAACATTACTTTTAATCTTTTTTTTATGGGTATATCTGAAACAGTTTTTCCCGCTTTATATAAATCTTTATTAAAAAACCAAGGATTACCAAATATTCCTCTACCGATCATGATTCCATCACAATTATATTTCTTCACTTTTTCATGGGCTTGCGCCATGCTATAAACATCACCATTTCCTATTATCAAAGTCCCTGGAGAAATCCTATCGCGCAAGGCAATAATTTCTGGCATTATTTCCCAATGTGCTGGTACATCAGACATTTCTTTTCGTGTGCGTAAATGCACAGTCAAAG
>JBBUAH010000024.1:0-24824 GCA_038058815.1 Patescibacteria group bacterium | reverse complement strand
GCGGAGGGTAAGAGATTCGAACTCTTGATGCCATTTCTGACATACATCCTTTCCAGGGATGCGCACTAGACCACTATGCGAACCCTCCTATTGAGATTATTTCTTCTTCAATATCTTATCATCTTATCCACCATCTCTATTTCCTCATCAATACCAGCAATAATATCAAGTTTTTTTGCTTCAGCTAGAGTCGCCCATTTGTATTCTGTAGCATCTTCATCTAATTTCACTATACCAGAAACATATGGATCGTAGAAACTTAGACATAAGACTGGGATACCATACGATGTAAATCTTTATCTGTTATTTTATCTATTGCTTCTTTATTTGATTGCTTCATATTACTTTATATTATAATAAATATTTAATACCCACCCCCACCCCCACCACCCCCAGATCCCCCACCACCAAATCCACCGAAACCTCCTCCGAATCCTCCATGTCCTCCACCGAAACTTCCACCACCTATCCACCATGGTGGATTTTTCCCACTAGCTTTACTTTTTGCATAAGCATTGGAAACAATGAAATCAAAAATTAAACCAATAATAGTTAAGACTATAGTCCAAATAATTCCAATAAATAAAAATCCATAAATAAAGCCGATTACAATACCAGAAATTCCACCAAGAACCCCTCCGAGCCACCAAGATTTGGTCTTACCGAGTATTGATACAAGCCACATAAATATTATTATGCCAAAGAAAAACCAATTTTCATTAAAACCACCATCATTTGATGTTTCTGGTATTGCTTCGGCTTCACCACGAAGGGTTGCTATTATAGCTTTTATGGCCTCTCTATAACCATCGGCATATTTTCCTTGCTTAAAAGCTGGTGATAAAATATTTCTATAAACCGATGAAGCTTTCGCATCTGTTATATAAGGTTCAAGTCCATAACCGACTTCAATCCAAATCTGTCTTTCATTTGGCGCATGAAGAATGAGAAGTCCATTGTCTTTTTCTTTCTTTCCAATTCCCCATTCCTCAAAAAGTTTGACGGCATAACTATTTACTGTTTCATCTCCAAGACTTGATATAGTGACTATGGCTATTTCATTTTCGGTTTCTTTTTTGAAATCAGAAAGTGTTGTTTCTAATTCTATCTTTTCAGCAGAAGAAAGAATTCCTGCAAAATCATTTATAAAACCCTGTGGTTTTCCAGGGCTTGTATATGCACGAACAATAAACACATTAAAGAATAATGCTAAGGAAAAAGATAATATTGCGAGAATAGATACTCGCTTCATAGTTTTAGAATTGTACCTTTGGAGCCTTTTCTGCACCGACTTCTGCATTGAAATAATCCCTTTGGGCAAAACCAGTGATGGAAGCTATAATAGAGCTTGGAAATCTCATGACTTTAAGGTTATATGATTTGACGGTATTATTGAATCTCATTCTTTCTACACTTATACGATTCTCTGAACCTTCAAGCTGTGACATGAGAGTCTGAACTGTTTCAGATGATTTTAATTGAGGATAGTTTTCTACTACAGCAAGTAATCGTCCTAAAGCACTTTCTACTTCTCCAGCTGCACGAGCTTTTTCGCTTATAGAACTAGCTCCAGAATACTTAGTACGAGCATCGGCAATAGCGGTAAATACAGATTGTTCTTGTTTCATTATCCCCTTTACTGATTCCACAAGATTTGGAATAAGATCGAAGCGCCTTTGATAATCCACTTCGACTTGTTTCCACTGTGTATCTGCACTTACACTAAGAGTTATAAGACTGTTATAAGTAGAAAAACCATACAAAACTATTAAAACTAAAACTATTACTATACCAATGAGTATTTTCTTCATATATTTTTATTATTTTTTCTTAGGAGTAGAAGATGCTGGGGATGCCTTGGATTCATCCATTCCAGCAGGACCAATAACGAAAGCGAATGACTTTACCAAATCCTTGAACTGTGTATCTGTTGATTCAATAATTGCCTTATTATTTGCATTGACTTGCTGTACTTCTCCTCCAGAAAATCCTTTACTTGAAGGGTTTAAGCTAATTGATGAGAATGAGAATACATAACATACTGTGCCTTTCTGAAGTGTATACATTCTATCGAAATAATTTTTACCTTGAACACTATTTGACATAGAAATCATATTGGCAGGTAGAACAGCGATTTTTGTGATAACTCTTTCTTTTATTGTCGTTACCGGAGGGAATGAACATTTTCCAGATATTATTGCTATCTTTGATTCTAGCTTATTTATTGAATTCTTACTTGAAGTATCTACAGGGGTAACGAATGTAACACTGTATGGAGACTCTTCTACTTTCCATAGTGAAGGATACTTCACAGTGAATCCTAATTCGCCATTCTTATATTCAGAAACCTTATCAGAAACCTTCGTCTTTTCACTTATTGGTACGAATGGCTCATTTGAAGGAGCTACTGTAGTGGGAGGATTTTGTTCTTCCACTTGTGGGGCAACTACTGTTTTACTATTAAATTTCCAAATAATAATACCAACAATAACGAGCACAATTAACAAAATTAATGGTTTTTTCATGATATTTGCATTATAACAGATTTTAATAATCCATACCAGTAGAAGCTGTGGAAGATAATTTCTCTTCCTTTAACTCTTCTGCTATGGCTACTTCTGTGGTAAGAAGTATTGCTGATGCTGAACATGCATTCTCTACTCCAAGACGTGCCACTTTCAATGGATCGACAATACCTGAAGCTATCATATCTACTACTATTATATCTGCCAATGCATCATATCCGGTATTTCCCTTTCCATTTTTCACTTTTTCAACAATTACTGATCCATCATCCTTTCCAGCATTCACGGCTATTTGTTTCAATGGAGCTTCTAGAGCCTTCAAGACTATTTGATAACCCAATTCAAATTCCTTTGATGATTGTTTTTTATTTGAAAGACTTTCGTGGACTTTCTGTGCAGCTTTTATAAAGGCGACACCACCTCCAGCGACTATTCCTTCATCTATTGCAGCCTTTGTGGCATTTACAGCATCCTCAATCTTCAATTTCAAATATTTCATTTCTGTTTCTGTAGCAGCTCCTACGCGTATGACTGCCACTCCACCGGAAAGTTTGGCTATTCTTTCATCAAGCTTTTCTATTTCAAACTTTGAATCTGTATCCTCTTTCTGCTTCTTTATTTGAGCAATTCTGTTTTCTATATCGGATTTCTTACCTTTTCCGCCGACAATCACAGTATTATCTTTCTTTGAAATGACTTTTCTAGCCTTACCGAGCATAGCTATATCAGCATTTTCAAATTTAATTCCGACATCTTCTGAAATCACTTTAGCTCCGACCGTCACAGCAATATCCTCTAGCATTTCCTTTTTCTTATCACCATATCCGGGTGCTTTTATGGCAAGGACATTGAAGCCACCACGGAGTTTATTTACTACAAATGTAGCTAAAGCTTCACCATCCACATCTTCAGCAATAATGACAAGTTCCTTCTTACCTGTTTGTGCAAGCTTTTCTAGAAGTGGTAAAACTTCCTTTATGGATGATATTTTCTTATCGGTAATAAGTATTGCAGGATCTTCATATTCTGCTTCCATTCTTTCGGCATTAGTTATCATATATGGAGAAATATAACCCTTATCAAATTCAATTCCCTTTACAACCTCTGATTCCAAGCCCACAGTCTGCGACTCTTCCACAGTCACTACACCATCTTTCCCCACCTTTTTAATAGTGTCCGCAATAATTGTTCCAAGCTCCATAGATTCAGCTGAAATATTTGCAACTTGTCTAATCTCTTCGTCAGTCTTTATTGGTTTTGAAATAGATTTCAAAGCCAATACTATATCCTTTGATGCAGCCTCAATACCAAATCTCACCCCCATGGCATTTACACCCATTGTGGTATGTTTCATTCCTTCAGAGATAATAGCTTGCATAAGAACTACAGAGGTGGTCGTACCGTCTCCGGCAAGATCATTTGTTCTTGTTGCTACTTCTTTTATGATCTCTGCACCCATATTTTCTATTTTATCCTTAAGAACAATCTCCTTTGCAATAGATACACCGTCATTTGTAATAGTCGGTGTTCCATATCCTTTATCAAGTACGACATTTCTACCTCTAGGACCCAGAGTAATCTTCACTGCATCGGCTACAGTATCTACACCTTTTTTAAGTGATTTTCTGGCCTCTTCATTGTATAAAATTCTTTTTGACATAGTTCGGTTATTTTATTATTGCTAAAATTTCACTCTCTTTTACAATATAATATTCTTCTCCATCAACCTTTATTTTATCTCCCCATTGGAAAAGAACTTTATCACCCATCTTTACTGAAATAGGGATAAGTTTTCCTTCTTCATAATGACCATCTCCGATAGCCATCACTTCTCCTTTTTTACTTCCTTTATCATCATCTACAGTTATTGGAATAATGATGCCGGAAGCAGTTTTCTTCTCTTTACTCTCTTTATCTTCCTTTATAAGCACTCTTTCATGGAGTGGTTTTACCTTTTTTGAAATATCTATGTTTTTTGACATATTTTTATAATTAAGTGCTAATAATCAAGTAAACGTATTATATACAAATGATTTAAAGAAACAACTTGCATCATATTTTATCCTATGCTATAGTATTGGGGATGAAGATTATTGCCTCCATACTTCCGTACATACAGATTGTACTCGCAGTTATACTTTTAACTGCAATACTCCTACAAAGAACCGGTGCACAAATCGGCGGAGCCTTTGGTGGTAGCGATAATTTCAGTTCAGCGTTCCACACTAGACGTGGTTTCGAAAGAACTCTCTTCATTATGACAATCATAGTTGCTATACTTTTTGCAATTTCAGCACTTATTACTCTTATTTAAATCTAATCAAATAGCGCATATAGTATTTATCATTTGACATTCTCGCGCGCATACTATCGTGAACGATATACCACAATCAAATCCTAAAAAAGAATTTCATATAAAAGGAGGAGAAAAAATCCTCAGTATATTGCATTCTTTTTCTGCAACAGAAAAAGTTATTTTCTCATTTCTGATATTAATTGCATTGGTAAGTGCCCTTATCATGGCTTGGGAAGTGAATCGTATGTTTCTAGTCCCTATTCCCGCGCACGGTGGCTCTCTTACAGAAGGTATAGTCGGTCTACCACGCTCTATAAATCCCGTCTTGGCTTTTTCTGATGCCGATCGTGATCTTTCAACACTTATATATTCAGGTTTGATGAAATACAATCATGGAGTTCTCGTAAATGATTTAGCAGAAAAATATTCAATATCAGAAGATGGTCTTGTATATACATTCATATTGAAGGATAATATATATTTTCATGATGGGAAACCTCTTACTACAGATGATATAGAATTTACAATACAGAAAATACAAGATAGTGTTCTTAAAAGCCCTAAGAGAGCAGATTGGGCCAATGTGATAATAAAAAAGATTAGTCCTTCTGAAATACAATTCATATTGAAACAACCATATTCTCCATTTCTTTCCAATACTACTATAGGTATATTACCAAAGCATATTTGGAAAAATGTCGATGCTGATCAATTTATCTTCAGCCAATACAATATAGAACCCATCGGCTCTGGACCATATAAATTGAAAGATATAAAAAGAGATGCTGGTGGAATCCCTCAATCATATGATTTAGTATCATTTAATAAATATTATGATAATGAAGCATATATCTCATCATTTACAATATTTTTCTATCCAAATGAAAAAGATTTGATAGAGGCCTTTAATAACGGTAAGGTAGAAAGCATAGCTAGTATTTCTCCACCTGAAGCAGTAAAGATAGCATCAAGTACCAATGCAAGAATTTTAGACACTCCACTTCCTCGTATTTTCGGTGTTTTCTTCAATCAGAATAATGCACCAGTACTTGCGAATAAAGAAGTGCGACAAGCCTTAAATATGTCTATAGATAAAAAGAAGATTGTTGAGAAAGTGCTTCTTGGATACGGAATAAGTATGGATAGCCCTATACCAATAGGTATAATAGAAAATGCTACCTCGACTCCGTCAAATAAAGATAGAGCTAAGGAATTGCTCGCAAAGTCTGGTTGGCTTATAAACAAAGACGGAATATTGGAAAAGAAAGATAAGAAATCGACTCAAATTTTAGAATTTTCAATAACTACAGCTGATTCTCCTGATCTTAAGCAAGTAGCAGAGATAGTAAAATCTGAATGGGAAAGTATAGGAGCAAAAGTTGCAATAAAAATCTTTGAATACGGAGACCTTTCACAAAATATAATAAAAACTAGAAAATATGATTCTTTACTTTTCGGAGAATTTATAGGTAAAGATCTTGATCTATATGCATTCTGGCATTCTTCTCAGAGAAATTCTCCTGGATTAAATGTATCAATGTATGTAAATAGTAAAGCCGATAAACTTCTTGAAGATGCTCGCGCCGCATCAGATGAAAATACAAAGAAAAATATATATGAATCATTTAATAAAATTATTCAAGATGAAGTCCCCGCAGTTTTCCTTTATTCACCAGAATATATGTATATAGTTCCGAAAAAAGTTCAGGGCTTTCAATTTGGACCGATTTCCACTCCATCAGATCGTTTCTATAATCTCAATAAATGGTATATAGCGACTGATAATGTCTGGCAAATATTTGTAAATAATAAATAAAAGTAAAAACTAATTAATAAATAAAATGAATAATGAAATAAAAACGATAAAACCAAGAACTCGTACGGCGATAGCCAGAGGTTCTGGTACAGTAATGCGTAAATATGGTCCACGCGTATATGGACGTTCTAGTAAATCACCAGACGCTACTCAGATGCATAAAAAAGTAGAGGATATTGTTCCAGTACTTAAGCCAGATTGTATTCGTATTATTCCACTCGGTGGAGTAGAAGAAATAGGGAAAAATATGACTATGATCGAGTATGGTAACGATATTATTGTTATTGATATTGGCTTTCAATTTAAAGATGAAAATACTCCGGGTATTGATTATATTCTCCCAAATACGAAATATCTAGAAGAAAGAAAGGATAAAGTACGCGCAGTTATTATCACTCATGGACATCTTGATCATATAGGTGGAATTCCCTACATTATGCCAAGAATTGGAAATCCTCCTATTTATACTCGTATGCTTACATCTGTGATTATAAAGAAGCGCCAAGAAGAGTTTCCACATATTGCACCTCTTGATATGAAAATTGTAGAAAAAGATGAAACCATAAAGATCGGTGTATTGAAAATAAAGTTCTTTGCTGTGACTCATACTATTCCAGACGCTATGGGTGTGATCATACAGACTCCATTGGGCTCAATAGTCCATACTGGAGACCTCAAACTAGATCATGTAAACGGTATTCCTACAGAAGAGGAAGAAGAGGAATATGATAGAGCTTTCAAAAATGAGAGAGTTCTTTTACTCATGGCTGATTCTACAAATGTGGAGAATCCCGGCTTTTCTATTCCTGAAAAAGCTGTTCATAAGAATATTGAGGAAATTATAAAGAATGCAAAGGGTCGCCTTATTATCGCTACTTTCGCTTCCCTGCTTGAAAGAATGTTGAAAATTATTGAATTCGCAGAAAAATATGGAAAGAAGGTAGTCGTCGAAGGCCGAAGTATGAAAACTAATATTGAAATATGTAGAAATCTAGGTCTTCTTAAACCGAAAAAAGATACTCTTATTACAGTAGAACAAATAGATAATTATCCACCAGAAAGGATAATAGTTCTTGCTACAGGTGCACAAGGAGATGAATTTGCCGCAATGATGCGTATATCAAATAAAACTCATAAAAATATAAAGATAACAAAACGCGATACTATTCTTCTTTCTTCATCCATAATTCCTGGAAATGAGCGCGCTGTGCAGAAGCTGAAGGATAATCTTTCAAGACAAGGGGCAAATATAATCCATTATCGTATCGCCGATGTGCATTCATCTGGACATGCGAATCGTGATGAAACAGCTTGGATTCATAGGAAAATTCATCCTAAGTTTTTCATTCCTGTTCATGGATATCATTATATGCTTCGAGTCCATGGTGAAATAGCCAAGGATACAAATGGTCTCACCGATGATCAAATAGTCATTCCTGATAATGGATCGATAATAGAAATACAAAATGGTGGTGATAAGATAGTAAGAATAAAAGAGAAAGCTCCTTCAGGTATAGTGATGGTTGACGGTTTCTCTATTGGAGATATTCAAGATGTAGTCATCCGCGATCGTCAAATGCTTGCTCAAGATGGTATATTCATTATCTTTGCCATTATAGATATACAAACAGGAAAATTGAAGAAATCCCCGGATATTATTTCCCGTGGCTTCGTCTATCTTCGAGAATCACAGGAGTTGCTTCACCACGCGCGCATTATCATCAGGAACACGGTAGAGGAATCCATGAGAGGTATGAATCCTGTAAATGTGGATTATATAAAGTCTAATATTTCAGATAATATCAGTAGATTCCTGATGCAAAAGACTGCTAAGAGGCCAATTGTGATTCCGGTTTTATTGACGATTTAAAGAATACGGAAATCTCATATCTCCCATTCATGTTATAATAACCCCAATATGAAACATCATCCCCGTGTGAAGAGCTCTGTGGCACTTTATACTATTAGTGCTATAGGTTTTATTGTAAGCTTGCATGCTGCTATTCCGAGTTATTTTAATTCTAGTTTTCTAGCTTCTATTAGCAGTGAAAAGGCGGTTAGTATTATATATCTAATAGTCTCTTTCATTACTATACTTGGACTTCTAGCTATGAATAATATTGTCAGGAAGATAGGAAATTTAAGAACTGCTCTTCTTCTTATTATTATTCAGATTGCTGTATTTTATGGTTTAATCAGTTCTTATTCTCCTAGAATAATGATCGTTTTACTTATTCTCGGTATGTGTATTGTAAGCCTTATTTCCTTTACTCTTGATATATTCTTACAAAAAAATACTGATATGGGACATACTGGGGGTATTCGAGGGCTTTATATGACTGTAAACAATTTCGCATGGGTTCTAAGTCCTCTCATTGGTGGTATGCTCATCTTAGGTAATAACTATAAAGGAGTTTATATTGCTGGCTTTGTTCTTCTTTTACCTATGCTTTATCTCGTTTACAAGAATTTCAATAATTTTAAAGATTCTCATTATTTACAGATTTCTTTTATAAATACATTTATAGAAATATTAAAAGATAGGGATATTAGTAAAATCTTTATAATAAATATCTCTCTTCAGACTTTCTATGCTTGGATGGTCGTCTATACTCCTATTTATTTGCATAATGTTATAGGTTTTAATTGGACTGAAATAAGTATAATATTCACTATAATGCTTCTTCCATTTGTCTTTATAGAATTTCCTCTTGGAAAGCTTGCTGATAAGAAATGGGGGGAGAAGGAAATGCTGACTATTGGGTTTATTATTATGGGAATTTCTACAGGTTCCCTATTTCTATTTCCAGAAAAAAGCCTATTGATATGGACCATTATGCTTTTCATCACTCGTGTCGGAGCCGCTATAGCTGAAGTTATGATAGAAACATATTTCTTCAAAAAAGTAGATGATAAAAATCCAGAAATACTTGGAATGTTTCGAATCACTCGACCTATTTCATATTTTATAGCTCCAATAATTACAATAGTAGGACTCACCTATATTACCAATCCCTATCTATTTTTAATTCTGGGAATATTATGTTTATTGACTCTTTATCCGATTTTAACTATAAAAGACACCAATTAGAAAATGGACCTAACATATGTAGCATATGTAGGTCTGTTTTCTTTTTCCCAGATCACCATTTCACTTATTTAACCTGAACTGGTGGAACTGGTGTCGTTGGAGGAACCTCTGGTGCTGGCTTCGGCTTCTTTGCCATGATGATTTTTGCTCAGGTTGATTAGCTCCTGTGCGATGTATATTATATCCCTCATTCAAGACCTTTTTTCTTTCTGTCATTTAGTTGACAAAGAGTCAAAAGGTTGGGTGGTAAAGCTAGAAAACAACGTACTTTTACGGCATGGTATAATAACATCAAAAATTAGATAATAATTTGTATTCTCTGGCTAGGGAAACTGACTATCCTCACTATTTGTCTTACTTATAAACATACCAATATATCTTATAAAAAGTATTATAAGCGTAGTCCAGAAAACTCCAAGAGCAATACCAGCCACTACATCTGAAAACCAATGCACGCCTAGATAAATCCTACTGAAACCTACTAAAATAATATCCAAAATCGAAAGGGTAATGAAAATTTCTCTCCAAATAAGATTCTTAATTTTTCTGGAGAAAGTATAGATAATTAGAGTAAAAAAGATAGTTACAGCGACAGTATGACTACTGGGGAAACTATATCCAGTTTCAATAATCCATGCATCAAGAGGACGAGCTCTCATTACTATATTTTTTATAAAGGTATTTATTATAAGACCACCGGATATAGAAAGGAACGATATTGTCGCATATTTCCATTGTTTTTTTATTAAAAAATAAATAATTCCGATAAGGGCAATAACAGATAAAACTGAAGGGCTGAAAATATCACTTATAATATTCATAAATGAAAGCCAATATGAAGTAATATGAGATGAAAAGAAAATATTTATCCAAATATCAAGTGTAGCCATAAAAACCTTATCACTCAATGCATCCTGAATAGTTTTGAAGAATATATACAATCCAAAAATATTACATATTAAAGCGATAAGCTCATATTTTTCAAATATACGGAATTGCTTATTTATAAATCTATAACCCCAGATAATCAATACACCGATTATAATAGCTATAAGTGTAAACCTTCCTATATATAGAGCCGCTATATGATAACTTGCACCAAATACATATCCTATAGCGATAGACCCTATGGCCCAAATTAAAACTCCAATAATATCGAAAAACCAAAAACTTCTCATATGCACATCGCTAGCACCAACTATGAAAGGAGCTAGTGGGCGCGTGAAAGGATTGAATCTCCCTAGAATAATCGCCTTTCCTGTATGATTATTCACAATTTTCTTTGCTTTTTCTATATGTTCATCTTTTAAAAAAACATATTTGCCAAATCTTTTAAGAAATACGAAACCATATTTTTTACCGATAAAATAACCGATAATATCTCCGATCAATGCTCCAGAAATGACTAAAAATAAGACTGCGGGAAGATTTAAAATGCCGAGTTTTGATAGAAATCCAGAAAGAATAACAGTGGTATGTCCAGGTACAAGAGAACC
Source organism: Patescibacteria group bacterium (assembly GCA_038058815.1). GTDB lineage: Bacteria > Patescibacteriota > Minisyncoccia > Phycocordibacterales > PALSA-1337 > CAIOGI01. The sequence continues at coordinate 13,600 of JBBUAH010000024.1, read as the reverse complement.
AATAATAGGAATACCTTCTAGAATAGTAATAATGAAAAGAGTAGCATAACCACCATGTTCAATAATTATCTGTAGATTATCGATAATAGGGGTAAGAAAATGTGACATATTGGAATATATAGATTATTATACCACAAATGCGATAAAATCCTGATAAAATTTTCATTGAAGATTTACACAGGAAATATTCGTATTTTATTGAATACTCATCTATAATCAAATTATGAAAATCCTCGTCATCGAAGACGATAAAGAAACGGCAGATTTTCTACAAGCAGGACTTGAAGCTGATTCTTTCACTGTTGATATAGCTTCTGATGGAGTTCAAGGATCATATTTAGCCAGAACTACAGCCTATGATGTGATAATCTTGGATTATTCATTACCAGGGAAAAATGGTATGACTGTTTGTGAAGAAATACGGGCTTCAGGATCCGAATCGCATATTATTTTCTTGACTGTGAACAATTTCACCAGACATAAAATATCTGCCTTAGAAAAAGGTGCAGATGATTATATGACTAAACCCTTTTCATTTGATGAGCTCAAGGCACGGATCAGGGCTCTTATGCGCCGTCCGAGGAAGATCGAGAGTCCTGTCTTAATGGTCGATAATCTAGTACTCAATACAGAAAAACAAGTCGCCCATAGAGATTGTGAGCCAGTATATTTGACTCGTAAAGAATATATCTTACTCGAATATCTTATGAAAAACCGTGGCACTGTGCTTTCTCGAGGAATGATAATGGAACATGTCTGGAACGCTGAAAGTGATCCATTCTCAAATACTGTTGAAGCACATATTCTTAATTTAAGAAAAAAGATAAATTCTGGAGATAAAAGAGATTTGATAAGGAATATACCAGGGAGAGGATATATTATAGATTTATAATTATTATATATCAAACTATTTTTTCTTACTCTGCACATCTCTAGATGCTTTCCTATATAGACAATAATCACAATCAGGCGAAGGCTTCGGCACTGTATCATTCATTAAACATTTCTTTATATCTTGCAATGTTCCTTCTATCCAAGAACCATTTCCAGTATATGGTATAAGGTCTATATCAAATTCAAGCTTTCCATCAAAGGCTGCCCTATCAGTCTTTCCGTTACAATAGACGAAATATCCAGTATCAGAAACCTTAAATCCATTCTGTCGGAAAAGCCATTGGTATATTTCCATTTGCCTTTTATAGCCTATTTGCCATTCTTTATCCAAAGATACTTTTTCTTCTTTACTCGTCGACTTATAGTCCACAACTATTAGTTCCTTATCTTTATTAATCCAAATATCATCGATAGCACCTGTTATAATAAGATCTGTCGGCTTATGAATATATCTAATACCTTTGAAATTTTCTCGCCAAATATTTAAATCTTCATGTTCATAAGGAATAATATCCTTAAGACCATAAGCATGCATAAGAGGGTGTGGTTCTTTATTGGCACGATGAATATTGAATTCTTTTTTGAGTAAAGTATCCACAGCAGAGTTTAAGGCAAAAGGAAAACCGGGCGGACGCCCGACACCCAAACGACAATCCAAATAGAAGCAAAGCGGACAATTCATGAATAAGTCTATTTTACTTCTACTTACTTTAAACGGTTCATTGCTTTCAATATTGAAAAGTCCCCTTGTTTTTCTTGATTTGTAATATTCTGACATATTTTATCTCTTCTCTTCTACAGTCACCTTTATTATAGATATATCTTCAAGTGGTTTATCACTTCCATCTACCTTTGAATTTGCTATTTTATCTACAGTCTCAAGACCAGAAACTACCTTACCAAAAATGGTGTAATTATGAGGAAGCATCATATCTTTATGCATTATGAAGAATTGACTGCCATTTGTATTGGGGCCTGCATTGGCCATAGCCACCGTCCCACGTTTATAGCCCGTTTTATATGATATTGTTCCTGGATCAAGCTCATCGGCAAATGTATATCCAGGACCTCCACGACCAGTCCCTGTCGGATCTCCTCCTTGTATCATGAAGTCTTTTTTAACCCTGTGGAAAATAACACCATTATAGAAATTTTTTTCTGCAAGTGTAATGAAATTCTGTACTGTTTTCGGTGCATCCATATCATAAGTTTCGAAGACTATAGTGCCCTTATTTGTTTCAATAGTGATAGTATGCATAAGATTTTTTATTGAGGTTATTGTTAAAGTCGATGTAGCTTCTGTTTTAGGTGTCTCTTCTATAGGGGTTATTGCCTCTTTTGGTGTATTCGGCCAAATATAATAAATTCCAAATATTATTACTAAAATGATTATAATTGATATTATTTTATTCATAATTATAGATTATATATTTCTTTTACTTTTTTTACCACTAGATCTATCGCTTCAAGAATAGCGATATTTTTCATATGAGCCCCAGAAGCAGCTTTATGACCTCCTCCGCCTATAGCTACGGCTATTTTTGAAACATCGAATTTTATAGAATCTTTACTTCTGAAACCGACTTTAATTACATTTGGTTTTGTCTCTGTAAGACAAACTGAAATATCAAAATTCTTTACAGTTCTAAGAATTGTCAAAATTTCTGAAGGTGAGCAATCTTCTGGATTTATTTTATTTTCTAAAAATTGTTCATAGGTAATAGAAGCTATGGCAAATCTATCAGAAAAATATGTTTTCAAAGAAGCCAATACTAGACTTAGAAAAATCAAATCTTCTTTAGTCTTGCTATTTTCCATAATCGAAATAGTCTGAGTAAATTCTGGAGCAATGGATACAAGTTCTCCAACTATTTTAAATGTTTCAGGGGTCGTAAGTGGATATTTAAGCCCTCCTGTATCTGTATATATTCCCATAAAAAGATTTAGAGCAATATCATGATTGATCTCTATATTCATTTCCTTAAAAAGATGGAAAAGTATTTGAGATGTCGCTGGATATGTACTTTCTATACAATTTATCTTTCCATAACCCTTATTACTCACATGATGATCTATAACAATAGTCATAAGAGAATCTGGAAAAATCACTTCTCTGTCTTTGGAAATCATATCCTTGCTACCACTATCAAGAATAATGAAAAGATCAAAATCATTTATATCAATTTCAAAAAATTTTTTATTTACAATAGTCTCAATTCCAGGAAAAACAAAGGCTTCTGGTATATCACTATCTCCTTTTATTAAAGTCACTTTTCTGCCTAGTTGCTCTATGGCAAATTTCATAGCCAAAGCAGATCCTACACTATCTGGATCAGGAGATGGATGACAATGAAGAAGTATATGCTTGGCTTTCTTTATTTCAGCTAGTATTAAAGGGGCTTTCTCATGTATTGTCTTTGTCATATAGACATTGTATCAGAATAGCTTATTCCACGAAAGTTAGAGCTTTTCCCTTTTTATTTGCCCTTCCTGTTCTTCCTATTCTATGGACATAATCATTATAAGTCGCTGGAATATCGAAGTTTATAACATGGCTGACATCTGGAATATCAAGCCCTCGAGCCGCGACATCTGTGGCTACTAGTATTTGTATTTGATTTTCTTTAAAACCTTTTAATGCCCTTTGTCTTTGTGAATGATTTTTATTCCCATGAATTGATTCAGCCTTAAATCCTTTATCTATAAGTGCTTTTGAGAGCTTTTCCACACCATGCTTTGTTCTACCGAAAATAAGGACTTTACTGAATCCCTCTCTAGCAAGTAATTCCCGGAGTACATCTATTTTATTCAAACCCCTTGCCACGCGTACTATATCTTGTTCGACATTTTTCGCTGTATCTCTAGTCTTCACAGAAATTCTTACAGGCTCATGAAGGAATTCACCTATTAATCTTTCAATTTCAGGAGAAAGCGTGGCAGAAAAGAAAAGAGTATGTCTAGGTTTTGGCATTCCGGCCATAAGAAAACGCATATCATTTATAAATCCCATATCAAGCATTCTATCAGCTTCATCTAGAACTACAGTTCCAAATTGATTGAGGAAAATAGCTTTTCTTTCTATAAGATCCTTAAGACGTCCGGGAGTACCTATAATAAATTCATTTGAATAACGAAGTTCGGAGAGTTGTTTTCCTATATAGGCACCTCCTACACAACACACTGAAAATATTTTCATACCATTAGTAAAACCCTTCAATTCATCTTGAATCTGAATAGCTAGCTCACGAGTCGGTACGACTATAAGAACTTTGTTTTTCCTATTCTTTAAAACTTTATCAATAAGAGGAATGAGGAAGGCGGCGGTCTTTCCAGTACCTGTATTAGCAATACCGACTATATCTTGACCTTTCAATATATGTGGAATAGTGCGATCTTGAATGGGAGTAGGATTTATATATCCTTTTTTGACAATAGCTTGTTTTAAATTTCCTCCAATCAAAAAATCAGAGAAAGAATGCTCTGGAACGAAATGTTCCACTTCTTCTGTAATAGTAGCTTTGTTTATAAAGCGAGAATGAGAAATGTTTTCACCTTGTGGTCCCCTATTTCTTGTTCTATTTTTATTATTAAATTTATTAAACCGAGCAGGTGGCCTATTGGCTAGCGGTCGATTATGAGATTGTTTTCTATACATGATCTATAGTTAGGATAATATATTAAAATTATAAATATGTCAATGTCATTGGGTAATGTCCAAACATTTTTGATACTTTTCTGTTATGATTAAGATAGATCAAGCTGGTAAACGATAGTCTTCCGATGATCTTCGAAATGGAGGAAATTATGGAATTAAAAGAAATAAAAATCATCCAAGGTGGGATGGGGGTGTACATATCCTGTCCTGCTTTAGCTAGAAAAGTTTCTAGCCTTAGTCGATTTGGAAGAGAAACATTAGGTACGATATCTGGTGTTGCATTAGAAAGGCTTTTCCCGCGTATACTTCGGCAAGGAGGTGAAAAAGCTGAAGAAATGATACGCGTTCTGACAGACTTTCCTTTCAGAGGAATCGCGGAAAAAGTCTTGAATGAATATATAAGCAAGTCCGGAAAGGGCGTTCCTGTATTCAGTGTAACTCCTTCGCATGCCCTCATTATACTTACGATATGCGCAAACTTTGCATTCGTAAGATTGGCAAAAGAAGGACATACAAATCCGGTGAGTATAAACTATCTCGAGAAAATAGCTATGCCTCATCTTTTTGCAATCTATGGGGCAATGCTCGCCGGCGTGGACTATATTACTATGGGTGCAGGAATACCGATACAAATCCCTACTATAATAAATGCTTATGCATCTGGTCAACCTGCAAGTTATGAAATTCCTGTCATAGATGGAGACAAGTATGTCATGACTTTTGATCCTAGGAAATTCTTTGGTGAAGAAATTCCCCAATTGAAAAGACCAGGATTCATTCCCATCATTGCCTCGAATGTTCTGGCGATAATGTTGGAAAAGAAACTGTCCAAAGGTAGCATTCAAGGTTTCGTAATCGAAGAGCCCACAGCAGGTGGTCACAATGCTCCACCTAGGAATAAGATTTCCTATGGTGATAAGGACATTGTTGATTATCCGAAGATCGCGGAATTAGGAATACCTTTTTGGATCGGCGGATCATATGCGTCTCCTGGAAAGCTAGAATGGGCGCAATCAGTAGGTGCAAATGGAATTCAAGCTGGTTCTATCTTTGCCCTTTCAGAAGAGTCAGGGATGGATCCGAAAATTCGACAAGAAATTCGCAAGAGAGGTTTCAGTGGTACAAATGTAGTGAAAACAGACATGCGTGCCTCTCCCACAGGTTTTCCCCTCAAGGTAGTTGAACTTACGGGAACTGTATCTGGGGAAAGCACCTATCAAGCAAGAGAACGCGTCTGTGATCAAAGCGTCCTTGTATCTGCCTACAAAAAGCCGAATGGCTCAATTGGCTACAGATGTGCAAGTGAACCCATCGACGCCTATATCAAAAAGGGTGGAAAGATAGAGGATACAGTGGGTCGAAAATGCATATGTAACGGTCTTATCACCACGGGCAACCTGCGTTTTGAAGGTGAAAACGAACCAGCCATAGTCACATTGGGTGATGACACTAGTTTCCTCACACATCTAATGCAGAACGAGAATAGCTCATACATCGCAGAAGATGCCCTTAATTATCTTTTAGGAAAATCAACATAAATTTTCCTAAAAGAATCGATCAACCGTTTCGAATTTACACTTCGCTTCGGTTGTTTTTTATTTTCCTTCACATTATGATACCATTACAATCTATGGATAAAATAAAGAAATTAAGCCGAATTCAGCTGATTACTGGAGCTTTTATTGTTATATTAGCAATAATAATCGGTATGATCGTATATGGAAGTATACGTTTCTATTTATTATCTAAAAAGATAAATACTCTATCTATGCAAGTGTCTTCTTTAGAAAATAGATTTGCTTCATCTACAGATAAATTAAATGAAAATATGATTAAAACCAATACTCTTTACGATACTTTCAGACAAAATATGGTAGATATAGAACATAAAATCGGAACGTATAGACAGGAAGTCGGAAGCTATACAAGCACAGTCGATACTCTTCAAAAATTGAGTAAAATAGATCCGCAACTCTTAGCAAAATATTCTAAAGTTTTTTTCTTAAATGAAAACTATGCCCCGGCCAGACTTATAGAGATACCGAGTGAATATTATTATTCAAATTTAAAAGTCTTGAAATTATACACGCAAGTATGGCCATATTTACAAAGAATGCTTGATGAAGCAAATAAAGCTGATATGAATATATATATACAATCAGCATATAGATCTTTCAATGAACAAAAGGCCATTAAAGGTCAAAATTCCGTCATATACGGGGCTGGTTCTGCAAATTCATTTTCAGCCGATCAAGGATATTCAGAACATCAGCTAGGCACTACAGTCGATCTTATAACTAAAGGCCTTGGAGGAAATCTAGAAGGATTTGATAAAACGAAAGCATATGATTGGCTTTTGGGAAATGCCTATCGTTTCGGTTTTATACTTTCATATCCCAAGGACAATAAATTCTATGTTTTCGAACCATGGCATTGGAGATTTGTCGGTGTGAAGCTTGCCACAGAATTACACAATCAGAATAGGAATTTCTATGATATGGATCAGAGAGTTATAGATGATTATCTTGCTTTCTTTTTTGATTAGAAAATTGGTGATTTTACTTCCCCCTCTTAGATGCTAAACGAGCATATTTAATAGCTAGACGCTTCTTGGTCTTATGAGAACGTGATGTTTTCATATTTGTACCTGCATTTTGTCTTTTTGCCATGTGTGTAGTATACACTGTTTCATCTTTTTAATATATAGTATAATAATCATATGTTCCTAGAATCAATTGTTAATATACAAAATCTGTTTTATTTGTTTTTAATAATCGTATTTATCGCTTATTGGGTTTTAGTATTCACTATCATTTATCATTTAACTAGATTTGGTATTGGCACTTTTCCAAAGAAAATCGCTACTATTTTCCTTCTTGGTTCTGTCTTATTTTTCTGCGTTAGTTTTCTATTTATTACTATAATGAGTCTAGACACATTGAAAGACCTTATCGGAAATCTGGTAAATGGTATTTATAATAATAAAATCATTGATTAAATATGAAATCACTTTTTTCAATTTTCAAAGATACATATAATTCTTTCGAGAATAAAGAAGCTGGTGAGGAGGTATTGATTCTCATACGTCGTCATCCTTTCTTTATTATTCTTCAATTAGTACTTTTCATGGTTTTATTCCTTTTACCTCTTATTCTAGGTATTTTCTTTTCTCCATTTTTATTATTTAATAATCTAGTAGGTATATCTTTACTTCTCTACAGCCTCTGGTGTCTTATATTATGGCAAATGATGTTTTATCTTATCACTATGTATGCTCTTGATGTATGGATAGTGACTGATAGAAGAATTATTGATAGTACTCAGCACGGCTTTTTCAATCGCTCCATCTCTGAGCTTCATCTTTCAAGAATTCAAGATATTTCAGTGAAGACAGATGGATTGATTCAGACTTTCTTCAAATTTGGTGATTTAGAAATACAGACAGCTGGAACAGAAAATAAATTCAAATTTTTGCAGATTCCCAGACCAAATAATGTAAAGAATCAAATAATGAGTCATATTTCTTCAAATATTCATAGTACTGATAAGCCTTATGGTAATCCAGTTTGATTGGAAAAAGTGTTATAAAAATACATATTGTGTTCTCATTTTGCTTTTTATTCTTGTTATTGCTATATATGGAAGAACATTATGGGGTGATTTCGTCTTTGATGATCGTGGAATAGTCGAACATTATAATAGTCTATCTAATCCACTTGAAATAAAGGAAATATTTGGAATGCCATATTGGACGCAAGATGCCGGACTTTATAGGCCTTTTACTTTATATACATATTCTTTAAATTATTTCTTTCTTGGTACCAGCTCTTTCGGTTTTCATTTTATAAACTTGATTCTGTATTGGCTTATATGCTCTTCTTTATTTATCTTTATAAAAAGACTATTCAATAGTAAAGTATTCGCATTTATATCGGCTTTGATTTTTCTTGTTTTACCTATTCATACAGAAGTAGTATCAAACATTATTGGTCGGGCAGAAATAATGGCCTTATTATTCTCTTTATTTTTATTGATTGAATTTACGAGAAAAGAAATATCTTCATGGAGGGTATGTTTATGGCTTTTTCTAGCTATTAGTTCTAAAGAAACAGCTATTGCTGTCATTCCAATCGCTTTTATGGTCGCCTATTTCACAGATAAAGAAAGAATCGGCACTCTTTTGAAAAAATATTTATTCCCTACTCTTTCTATTTTATCTGCTTCTGTTTTATATTTTTCTCTGAGACTTATGGTTCTTGGATCGGAATTATTGATAGGGGTGAAGACAAGTATGGTAGAAAATCCGCTAATCTTCTCTAGTGCTACAGAAAGAATCTTAACTGCCTTTAAAGTCCTTTCAATGTATATTGGAAAGAGTATTGTGCCAGTGAATCTATGTTCGGATTATTCATACAATCAAATTCCAATAGTTGATAATATCTTAAATATAGAATCATTTTTGGGTTTAATTATCTTTTTGGGTCTTATTTTCAGTATTTTTTATTTTATAAATAGACAACCAGTCATATCTCTTTCTTCTTCTTTCTTTTTCTTTGCTTTCCTACCGATTTCAAATCTTCTTTTCCCTATCGGCACTATAGCTGGTGAAAGATTGATGTTTTACCCATCTGTCGGTATTGCTATGTTTATTTCATTTATTTTTCTTTTTACATTCCATATTTTAAAAGAAAAGAAGGTTTTATATGGGAAAATCACCATCATTATCTTAATCGCGATTTTCCTTATATATTCATTCGTAAGTATTAGGAGGTCTGGAGATTGGTTCTCTGAAAAAAAACTTTTTACAGACGCGGCTTTATGCGCGCCAAATAGCACCCTTTCACTTTCAAATATGGGTACTGTTTACTATTTCGAAGGAAAATATGATGAAGCTGAAAAAAAACTTTTAGATTCAATCAATATTTATGATGGATATTCGAAAGGTCTCAATAATCTCGGTTTAGTATATTGGAAAAAGAACAACAATAAAAAAGCCTTAGAATATTATAATAAAGCTATCAATACGAAGTATCCATATCCCGGAGCTTATGAAAATATGGCTTTACTTTATATAAGCGAAGGAAATATAGAGCAAGCTAGGAAATGGCTTAGAATTTTCTTTTCAAATGATGAGAGTTTGGTGAATGCTTATTTGAGGAGGTAGGGAGATGATTTTAATTCTATAGACTATATAACATCAAATGACTTCATAACTTCATACATAATCTTTTCTTCTTTCAAGAAATCTTCCTTATCATCAATAAAGGTAACAAAACGTATAACATTATTCTTCATTATGAAGAATTGTTTAACTCCTAAAATTATTTTCTGTCCACCTTTATCTATACCGTCATATTCTGCAACAAAGTACTTCATTTCAAGACCGCTTGAGGTAGTAATTGCCCCCTTTTCAAGTAAAGTAAAGTTTGAATTTAAAATTGTTTTTTTCCAACTAGATAATGAGTCTTCTACATAATTTTCAAGATTATAATTATCTTGATTCACATAATAATCATCAGGGATACTTATACTAAGACTTCCAGTAAAAGGATCAGAATTTATTTTTTCAGACATGAATGTATCTACAAATAGTAAGGTTTCATCAAGACCTTTTAAGTACGACCATTTTTCTGGAATATATATAGATGTTCCAAATCTTTTATTTTGGTACAATTTCATTCCTATGGGTTTATATGGGATTTTTGAAATAAATTTAAATGAATTTAAGATAGAATCTATTTCACTATTATCTAAAAGAAAAAAATCAATACGAATGAATCTGTTATCCTTACGCAATAATATACTTGTTGATTTTATAGATTTCCTGTCTTTATCATTGAATATATAATCTACTCTATTTGCATTTTGACCTGATACAATAATCGAGGAAGTGCTTACAATATTTAGATCAGAATATTGATCTTTTGATGATCTAATAAATTCATCAGTCATTATCTTCGGATTAATATTTGATGAGAAGATACGAACACCTATTTCTTTATCAGCTATTAAAGAACCATTATCATCATATATCCTGTTTACAAAAGAGACTATATTCCCTTTTCCTGGATCTGCTAGAAGTGGAAAGTAATTTTTAGGATAATTTATACTAAACTGATGTTCTGTATTAATATATTCTTTATATTCTCCAACTTTTTTGTGATAGTAATATGGATAAAACGATTCTATCATTTTATCCACTATTCCGGAATATTTTTCAAATCTCTCCGGAGATGCAGAGTAGCTAAGCATAAATACAAAATCACCTCTAAAGAAAATAATATGCTTAGTTTTAAAGTCTTTACGAATCATTTGTGTACTTGTCCCGACCTTAACATCATCAGTTTCATCAAAGCTTAATTCAATTGCAGGAAATATTCCAAAAAGAGTTGATGTACTTGTTATATTACTAATTTTGACCCAATCATTTTTCTTTACTGAATTTAAATAATAATCTTTGAATTGTTCTAATTTGGATATCCCTTCTGGAAGACTTAAGACATATATAGAAAAAGATGTTTGGGTAAAAGTATTATTATTTTCTTTATTTTCTTGTAATTCTGATGATGGAACAAACATTATTCCATGATAATAAGAATCTTTTGTTGGTAATACTTCATCATAAATTCCCCACGTAACAGGATATTCCACAGTATATACATCAAGAGGACTTTCAAATGTATGAAATCCTGATGATGGAATATATTCATACACTTGATTCGAAGATGAATTTCCAATTTTATTTAGATAATTACTAAAATATGGTACCAAGAATACTGATAGAGGAATAACGATAATTCCCAATATTACACATGTGATAATTTTTTTCTTTCTTTTCTTATCAACTATTTCAGATTGTTGCTCTATGGGATTATTTTTTAATTCAAGATAAATTTCGTACATACTTAATGTAGAAAGTGGGATAGTGAGAAGTAATACTATAAGTGCAACAGAAACAAGCATGATAGAAGTTCCGATAAAAGCAAACAATGCTGATAACTTTAGTAAGATACCAATAACTATTAGAATAATAAAAAGAAATCCAATTGCAACAAAACTAGGGAACATGATAAATAAATATACAACAACGGTTTTCCAAAACGTTTTCCACCATCTTCCCTTTACTATTGACCAACTACCAAGAAGGGCATTGAATCCTTTTTTATTGTCATTTATATATTCAAATTTAGTGAAAATTAGATAGCCTGACAATATTATTCCAGGAATAATAAGAAGAGAGAAACCACCATATTCTGCCAAAACATACAAAATTGTAATATAAACAAAACCCCAAAATATGTTCATTCCCTTTTTATACCAATCTCGAACTTTCAATTCCTGACCCTTTTTAATATCAGATATACTCTTATATAATGCGATTTTACTTAAGAATGTAAATATAACAAAAATTATTCCTAAAGCAATTACTGTAAGTACAATTGATAATGGTATATGATTTGTAAAATTAGGGAATCTTGAAAAAGAAAAATTAAAGCTCATTTCTCCAATACTACCGAAGAGGAATAATGGCCATAATCTTCTAAAATTTGTTTTATAGAAAACCCATGCCCTTTTTATTATTTCTTTTGCTGGAGGTATCTTGTGGGTGATTGTCGTAGTATCTTGAGTTATTTGTGACATATATATTAAATTAATAACCAATAGTAGAATTAATTACACTTAACAAACCATATATTATAAGTGTAAAAACAATGATAATAAACGGAGTCAAAAAACTCCACCACATTCTCCTTCTGTTTTTCTTTTTTAATAATTGATCTTCAGTATCTGAAATTTTCAAAGTAAAAACTATTCCCAATATTATACCCACGGGAACTAAAATAGCCAGAGAAAAACTTATTATTAAAACGATTATTATGTGCATTATAACATTTTATCTTTTATTTACAGCATCGACTTGTACTTGAAATTTTTCTGCAGACAAATTGCAAAAATTATGCATTTTTTCTTCTTTAACTAATTCGCATCTGTTCATAATAGCATAACAACTCACCTTCCCATATTCTTTATCAAAAAGTTCACATGTATTAATATCCAAAGGATCAGAATTCTTTAGAATCTTAAAATCCTTATCACCGCGAGAAATAGAAATTAAATAAATAAGACATTCCTCTTTTTGATCAGATGGGAGAGAAATACAATACCCAACAACTTGTTGTCCAGTCTTACCCTGAAACTCTTTAAGAAACTGGGTCATACTTGAACTTTTTTGTACACCAGATATTAATCCGATTATAAATGGAACTAAAAAAGAAAGGATTATCAAAATAACAAAGATAGTAAGAAACTTTTTATCAATCTTTTTTATCCCTAAATCATCTTTATTGATTTGCCCCGTGACAAAGTAGGTTTTTAATTTCATGAAATACCATAATATACAAAGATTAATAATGATACTTATAATATTTGCTACTATGTCCTGATGTCCAATAAACAAAAAGATTATTAAGGCAATAATATCAATAATAATAAAACTTATTGATATTTTAAAAAGAGAATACCGTGGACGACTGATACATACAATAAAGATGATAGAGTAAATAAGATTAAACGAAAAATATATTAAATCTAGATATGGAAATTCAGAAGGTATTCCCAATCTTTGTGTTGCCAAACTTGAAAGAATTATCGTAGAAATAATACCTATTAAAGCTATTAGAATAAAAACTCCACCTATAATCATCACAATCCTTAGCAATCTTAACCCTAATGGTAATTTCTTTTTAGATCCCATAAATAATAATAATATAATAACCTAACATAATTATGCCATGAATATAAATATTCTGAAAGAGTACTTATCAACAGATTCAAAGAATGTCTCTTTTTGAGGCTTGTTTACCAACTGCTATTGACTTATACTATTCAATATGTTATGATACATGAGTGTGCAGTTAAGTAAACTGAACGTTAACAAAAAGGACAACAGTGAAACAGATGGTAGTTGCGGTTATGGTTATCATGGTCTTCGGCAAGTACCCCAAATCCTAGACACATTGTTTCTTTAATTAATAGCTAATTAAGGTAAAA
>JBBUAH010000023.1:0-8583 GCA_038058815.1 Patescibacteria group bacterium | reverse complement strand
AGATTCTATGCGCTGTTTTAGATTTCTTGCTACAGCGTTTTCATATCCCGCATATGTATGAATTGCATACCAATTCCTTTCTGTTCCTACTTGTTGCTTTGACATATTTTTTTAATTTAATTAAACAAGTAATGTTAGAAGTCTTGAGAAAATGAAGTCGAAAAGACCTAAGAAAAGAGCTGTGATTATAGATACCACGATAACTGCAATAGCATAAGAAACGGCTTGTTTCCTACTAGGCCAATTTACATGTGTCATTTCTGTTCTCGTATCCTTTACATATTCTGTTATTTTCATGGTTTTTTTGAAAGTGATTTTTATTAAAAAACCCCTCTGGGGGTGATAGAGATATACTATCACCTTACCTTTTTAGAGTCAAATCAATCAAGGAAAAATTGGACTTGTCGACTTGCGCTCGGAGGCTCTTTTATTTGTTCGCAAGCGAAAAATAAAAGACCTCCTCACCGTGCCAAGTCTCAATTTTTCACCTTATCTCATAAGTAATAGTAACTCTTGCTGTCACTTTCTGCTCTCCCTTTGGAATTTCTGGAGCTATTGAAGCTTTTGTCATCATTACATCCGCAACGCCCATTCCTTCTCTAGCATATGGATATATTAATTCATCACTAGAATCATAGAAACTTGTCACTTTTACAAGTTTTACCCCAAGCTCCTTCGCTATCTTTTGAGCTTTCATTTTCGCATCTTTTATGGCTTCAGCACGTGCTATGGCTTTCACAGAATCCATATCATCAATAGCAAATGAAAGTCCATTGACAGTTTGAATTCCTGCTGTTCCAATAGTATCAAATAATTCTCCAGCTTTCTCTAGATTACGGATTTTCACTTCAATAGTCTGACTGACATCATATCCTGTAAGAACTGATTTTCCCGGAGGACATGCGTATTGTGTACAAGTAACTTGAGTATATTCATAATGGGGATTTATAGAATATGAAAGTGTCTTTATATCATTATCAGCGACACCCCCAGCTTTTATCGATTTCAATACATTATTGATCTTCGCTGTTGCCTTTGATTGTGCTTCTGCTACTGTTTTTCCTATTTCATTTACACTGAAAGAGAAAGTGGCAATATCCGGAATGGATACTGATTCTCCTTTTCCATTTACAGAAATGGTATTCAATATAGGTGAACTATCGCCTATCGATTTTAATTGTTTTATAGAAACTACTGCTAGGAGAATTATAAGTAATATCCCTACCCATTTTCCTACTTTCCAAACTTTTTCTTGATTATTGTTCATATATTTCTTATTATATTTTTAAGTTATAACATGCATCGATAAGATTTTCGAATAATGCTAGTACCGTCATCTGCCCCACTCCGCCCGGCACTGGAGTAATCATTCTAACAATATTTTTCACATTTTCAAAATCCACATCACCGACAAGCCCTTCCTCAATATCCCGAGTAATTCCGACATCTATTACAATCTGGTCACTTTTTACATATTTTTCATCTATAAATTTTGGTTTTCCTATTGCTACTATTAGAATATTAGCATCTCTTGTCTTTTCAGTTATATTTTCTGTTTTACTATGACATACAGCAACAATAGCTCCTTCTTTCTTACACATTTGAGCAATCGGCTTTCCGACAAGTTTCGAACGACCAATTATGGTAATTTTCTTTTTATTTAATTTAATATTGTAAAAGTCGAATAACTCCTTTATACCCCGCGCGGTGGCTGGCATAAACTTGGTATTTAAAGTAAGCCCATCAATGTCTTTTTCCGGAGAAATAGAATTTATTATATTTTCTGAATTCAAATGAAGTGGCAGAGGTAATTGAACGATAATTCCTTGAATTGTTTTATCATTGTTATATTTTTGTATCAAATCTAGAACCTCATTTTCAAGTATCTTTTCATCAAGTTTAATATGAATAATCTTAATTCCCAAATTCAAAGCAAGATTTTTCTTATTCTTAATATATATATTCGAATCAGAACGATCACTAACTTGAATGATAGCTAATTGTGGAGTAAAAGAAATATCCTTTATTCGTTTTTGTAATAAGGGAATATAATGCTCACGGGCCTTTTTCCCATCGAGAAGTTGCATAGAAACAATACTATCACTACTTCCCCCACCTAGCAAAAATTCCACAAGGCAAGAGTCTTCCACTTTCTTTTTCTTCCAAAGTGAGCTCTCCAGATCCTATTGACCCTCCATATTTTTCAACCATAACTTTTAAAATATTTTTATAAGCAATAGCCGAATATCCTGCTGAATAGCCATTTATTATAAAGAATAATGGTTTGTCTTTTAATAATTTGAAACAATCCTCCACAAGTGGTAAGAAATGTTCCTCTATTTTCCAAATCTCTTTTTTCGGACCATGGCCGAATGCTGGTGGATCCATGATTATGGCATCATATTTATTTCCTCTTTTTATTTCTCTTCCGACAAATACTCTAGCATCTTCAAATATCCATCGAATCGGCCTTAGAGAAAGTCCTGAAAGTTCTGCATTTTCTCTTGCCCAATTGATTGCAGATTTCGAACCATCTACATGTACCACCTTCGCCTCCGCTTCTGCGCATGAGAGAGTGGCTCCGCCTGTATATCCGAATAAATTCAATACTTCAATATCTTTCCCTGCATCTATTTTCTTTTCATTCCTTATAATCTCTTTCATCCATTCCCAATTCACCACCTGCTCTGGAAATATTCCTACATGCTTAAATGCTGTCGGCTTTATAATAAATTTGAGATTAGAGATTTCTATTGACCATTTATCGGGAATTCCTTTTTTCATTTTCCATTTACCGTCATTACCTTCTCTAGAAAAATCGGCATCAACTTTTTTCCATTCATCTAAATCTAAATTCTTATGCCAAAGCGCTTGAGGATCTGGTCGCGATAAGACAATAGAGCCAAATCTTTCAAGCTTTTCACCTTCTCCAGAGTCTAAGAGTTCATAATCTTTGTATTGCATGATTTTTGGAAAATATATGGAAAGCTGAAATAAAAATAATTAGAGAAGTTACAGCAGAGACAGCACAATAAGGACAGAAAGCCTTTATAACAAATATTTGCAAATATGAAAACCAAATTGATGCAATAAGTCCAAATATAGAAACAATTAGAGGGACTCTCAAGAAAATTTCTTTTTTAAGGTCTATATAAAGGATTAGGAAGATCAAAATAAAAAGATAATAGATAGCGCCAAGAAGAGATACTGGTATGCCAATGATTTGTGAATATGAGCCTGTAAGTACAATCTCACAACCGCCTATTGTACAAGGAGGTATTTTATTCTGATAATGCTCTACAGTTAAGTATGTGGCATCAGCAAAGCCGATGAGTACCGCAATGACAAGCATTATGATAATCCATTTAGGAATTATCTGTAGTTGTAATGGCGTCGTTAATAAGTTTTTTAAATTCTTCATAATCTCTAGGACTAATTTTTTTACCATTCAAATAAAATGTCGGCGTAGAATCTACTCCTACCTTCAAACCACTTTTTTGATCTGCATTGATCTTATCTATAATTTCTTTAGAATCAAAATCTAATACAAATTTTTCCATATCAAGACCTAGTGTTTCAGCATACCCTGAAAAAATAGTTTTTGCATCTTTAGAATTTTCCCAATCTGTCTGTTTTGTAAAAATCATTTCATACATTTCCCAGAACTTATTTTGTTTTCCTGCGACTTCTGTTGCCTGTGCTGCTGGTACAGCATTTGCATGTTGTGATAAAGGAAAATGTCTATAAACAAAACGGAAACCGCCAACACTTTCTGCAAATAATCTTTCAACTAATGGAAAATATATCGCGCATGCTGGACATTGAAAATCACTGTATTCCATAAGAATGACCGTAGATGTTGCATTTCCTTTTACCCAATCCATTTCTGTAATTTCTTCAGGTGAAGCAACTACAGCTTGTTCACGCTCAGCCTTATTATTAGCCGCGATCATGCCCCATATAATAAGTCCTACAATCACAATAAAACTTCCCCATGTAATTATTCTTTTTGTATTCATAATTTTCTCATTATAATACATTATAGATTAAACGCCACAACCACCTCCATTATCTTTTTGTTGTGGCTCTATGAGTTCAGAATTAATTTTTGCATATCCCTGTGCACTTGAATAATTTTTTCCAAGAATCTCTTGCGGATTTACATCTTTCCATTCAATACCTTTGTTTTTCATATAAGTTGCTATAGTTAAATACGTATCAGGAAACCAATAGGAATTTACTGTTAGAGCCGCTTTCCACATATCTTGTTCATCTACACCTTGAGAAGCCATCAATTCAAGAAATCCAAGCATGGCCATACCATGATTACAATCTGGAAAATGAGTAGAATTACCACAACATGGACGATATATTCCTTTTGATATTTTATCTACTGATACTTGTTGCTCTTCTGTTAATTTGAAAAATCTATGCTGACTATAATGATCCATTTGATTTCCTTGTGTCATTGTCCATCCACCAGTTGAAGCAAAATTTTTTGCACCACCGTATCTTGGATCCATCATCTCACCAGAATCCAAAATAGAATTATTATTTGCGAATCCTAATGCCCAGAATAGATTTAGAAGATAGCCAGCATTTTCTGGTGTAATTTTTAGCTTATCATTATTTTGACCAAAAAGCAGATTCTCATATTCATCAGTAAATGCTCCTCTTTGTTCATACATCGCTTTAAACTTTTTATCATCAAGAGCTCCTACGCTTATAAGCTTAGCGCCTAGATCACCCCATATTACCGGGAGTACGACACCAGCTTCAGGAGCAACCGCTTTTTCAAGCAATGAGATTTGTTGTACAGTTTCTTTAATCTGATTATCCTTAGATACAAGGATTTTACTTTCACCATTCCAATTCTTAAACAATACTGCTCCCGCGATAATTATTCCAGAGAAAAGTATAGCAAAAGGTAAAGCATTAGAACTTTCTTTTGATTTTGAATTATTTTCCATATTTTATTTTTTATTCTTTACAACAATCGGCAAGTTTATTGACTATATCCTCAAGTCTATCATTGTCTTTTGTTGTTTGATCTATTTTTTTAATATTTAATAATTTAAGCTTTAATGCCCAAAAAATAGAATATATTTTATAGGCTCTTTCAAACATTTTAAGTGCTTCATTTTTCTTGTTTTCAGATTGCAATTTATTACCAACTTCAATAAGTCGCATAGTTGCGGAAAGTAAATGCTTTGAAGCGCACCATGTTTCTCCCTCATGATTCGGCATGAGTTCCTTCAATAATTCCTTTCTCATATTCCTGACTTCGTCTGAATTATCTAGATATTTATCTTCTCTCGTTTTCATAGCTGTAAAGTAGAAGTGTTCTTCCAATGAAATTAAGTTCATCACTGCAAGACTCAAATCTTCAGTAGTCGATAGATCGATATTACCTTTTCCTTTAGCTAATTCAATTTTTTCTATGAATTCTTTAAAGTTCTTCATATTAAATAAATAAAACTAATATACCAATAATAATCATAGCAATTCCAGCCCATAAATGAACATTTTTCATATTTGTCTGTTTCCATTCTTTAACTTTATCAATAAGAGTGGGATTTGCTGCTATCCATAGAGTTACTACAAGTGGTGTTACTAGAATAATATTGTAAAGAATAAGATAACTAAAGCCTTTAATATAAGTCTCATAATCATGTAGAAGACCAATAACCATAAGATATGGACCACCCATACATGGGAATTGGCAGAGACCTACAAGTAAACCTAGAGCAAAAACAGCTGGTATAGAAACTAGGTTTATAAGTTTACCCATAGAACGATGAGCCACGTTTGGAATCTTTAATCTAATTGGAAATGTGGGAAAGATAGCACCGAGAAGATTTAATAGACCAAAGATTATAAGCATAGCAGATCCAAGTTTGCCCATGAAGTGTGGCACATTTAATATATGTATTACCTTTAGAATACCTATACCGATAGTAAAATACGCAGCGAATATACCGGCAATATAAATACCACCGATTTGAAGAATCTTCTTTCTAGTCATTTGTAGACCAAAAAGAAATGCTATAGTGATAAGAAGAATAGAGAATGAACAAGGATGAACACTATCCAGAATCGCTGAGAAAATTACAATCGGTAAAAGCCAGACACCTCCCCGAGAAAGGTTCCATATTAGATCTGAAGTTCCAGGAATATATTTTAACACCACAACAGCAAGAATCAGAAAAACAGTTATCGATAATATAATGATGAGTTTTTTCATATTAAGGTGTTACATTTGCTTTTATTTCTAATTGGAGTTTAGCACCATTAGAATCAGTCAATTCAATAAATCTATTTATTTGTCCTATCCCAGCAGGGCCATGAGCATTTGGATCATAGACTACACGAATTTTGCGACTTTCACCAGCTTTAATAATTTCATTCGCTGGAGACACTAATCCACCATGACCAGGCATACCGAATGGTCCCTTTATTACATTTCCATCCATATCTGTAATAAATGCCGTAGTACACATACAAGATGTAATAACTGTGTTTACAGT
This sequence comes from Patescibacteria group bacterium, assembly GCA_038058815.1. GTDB lineage: Bacteria > Patescibacteriota > Minisyncoccia > Phycocordibacterales > PALSA-1337 > CAIOGI01. Next base: position 2,056 of record JBBUAH010000023.1, on the reverse strand, counting down.
AATGTCTTTATTCGTCGGATTATTTACTATAAATTCTTTCGTAACATCTCCATTTTTCATTGATATCATACCGAAATCATAAGATGTTTCAGAAGTTGTGAGAGAATTTATCGAATTTTGAGATTTTGTAATACCCTGAACAGAAGCTGTCGGATTTTGATCTGATGATTTTGATTTATCGCTATTTGAATAACCCCAAATAAATATACCGATAAAAATAAAACATAAAATAAGTACTATAATAATTGTTCGAGATTTCATAATAATTTTAATTTGATTAAGTAATTAATAATAGCTATTAAATAAGTAGTAGACTGAGAAGAATATTATTAAAATTTAGAGGGAGAATTTTCAAAAAGAGATAGCCAATGATTTATTTTTCTATTATATGAATTAATGAGTGGAGAATTATAAAAAATATTGGAAGGTATAGGCTGTATAAATAATAGCAGGTATATAAAAACCAAAGATATAGCAAAAATATAAAGAAGTAAAGAAATAATAAGTATCGTGACACCTGAATTAATAGGAATATTTAAAAATGCATAGTATGCAGAAATATGATGTACCACTATAGACAATATATCTTGCGGACAAAGGGATTGACCCATAGCCGATAAGGGGCAATTCCCCGCCATCTGTTCTTGTTGTCCATGCATCATACTGAAAAAGCCGAAAACTACGATCGTGAGGAACGACACTAGAATTAACACGGTAATGATTTGCTTAGATGGGAGTTTCATGAGTCTTAAGATAACACATTAAATCACTTTTTTCAATCTTAGCGAATTCAAGACTACACTAAGACTACTGAAAGCCATTGCAGCTCCAGCAAAGATAGGATTGAGTAGAATTCCAAAAGATGGATAGAGAATTCCTGCCGCCACAGGAATAAAGGCGATATTATAGAAAAACGCCCAGAAAAGATTCTGTTTTATTATTCTCATTGTCCTTTTTGAAATCTTTATCACTTCTGGAATAAGCATAAGATCGCCCCTCATTAAAGTGATATTGGCCGATTCCATAGCGATGTCTGTCCCCTCACCCATTGCAATGCCGATATTGGCTTGGGTAAGCGCGGGCGCGTCATTTATACCATCACCAATCATTGCCACAATTTTCCCTTGATTTTGGAGTTCGCGTACTTTCTCTGATTTCTTATCTGGCAAAACTTCACTCATAATATTTTCTATGCCTGCTTGTAATGCAATAGCTTTAGCAGTACGATCATTATCTCCAGTAATCATCCAAACAGCTATATTATTTTTCTTAAGAGTCTTTACCATTTCAATAGATTCTTTCTTCAATACATCGGCAACAGCTAGTGCCCCTTTAATCTTTTTATCAACCATAAGAATCATCACCGTCTTACCTTCATTCTCAAGTTTCTTTATTTTATCTTCATATTGAGAGACATTAAGACCAATATCTATAACTAATGCTCTATTCCCTAAATATGCTTCAATTCTTTGGGATTGAATTTGTAGAAAACCACGAAGACCTTTTCCTGAAATAGCCTTGAAATCTTCCATTTTATATAATTCAGTTTTATCTTTTTTCGCTTTACCCATAATAGCTTGTGCTAAAGGATGTTCTGATCTTTGTTCCAGGGAAGATGCGATCTTAAGGATTTCTTCATTACTTTCATTATCAAAAGAAATAATGTCCGTCAATTGAGGCTTGCCTTCTGTAAGAGTGCCCGTCTTATCCAAGATAATAGCATTTATTTTATTAGCAATCTCAAGTGAAGTTGCATCTTTTATTAAAATTCCTTTGCCAGCAGCACTGCCAGAAGAAACCATAATTGCCATAGGAGTAGCAAGACCTAAAGCACAAGGACAAGCGATAATAAGAACTGCTACGAAATTTATAAGAGCAAATGTAAAAGCGGGAGCTGGACCAAATAGAAACCAAATAATAAAAGTTAAAGTAGCAACAACAAACACTACTGGAACAAAGTATGAAGAAACTATATCAGCTAAACGCTGAATCGGAGCTTTGGAACCTTGAGCTTCTTCAACCATCTTAATAATTTGAGAAAGTACAGTGTCTTTAC
>JBBUAH010000022.1:7504-8590 GCA_038058815.1 Patescibacteria group bacterium | reverse complement strand
AATAGAATGCAATAGCCGAAAGAATTCCAGCCATAGCAAGCCCTTTATACATTGCGCCCATTATATCTTTTGATTTACCGAGCTTTACAAACCATGTTCCAATAATAGAAGCGATAATAGCCACGCCTCCAAGAACTAGAGGATAAAGAATAGCTTGTGTATTATCTGCACCGAATGTCACCACAGCAAGCATCATAGCCGCAATAGTCGTCACAGCATATGTTTCGAATAGATCTGCAGCCATTCCAGCGCAATCACCGACATTATCACCGACATTATCCGCAATTACCCCAGGATTTCTAGGATCATCCTCTGGAATGCCAGCTTCTACCTTACCGACTAGATCTGTACCCACATCAGCCGCTTTTGTAAATATTCCACCACCAAGACGAGCAAATACTGATATCAAGCTAGAACCGAAAGCAAGACCAATAAGAGATCCAACATCCCCCGTTATTGCATAAAATCCGGTTACACCAAGAAGTGCAAGACCAACGACCAGAAGTCCAGTAACAGCACCACCATTGAAAGCAAGCTTGAGGGCTGGGGCTATACCACCCCTTGCCGCTTCAGCTGTTCTTACATTTGCCCTTACAGACACATTCATACCTATATATCCTGCAAGTGCGGAGAAAACAGCACCGACGAGGAATCCCAAGGCCATAGTTAGACCTAAAGAGAAATAAAGGACTAAAAAAAGAAAAATAGCGATTATCCCTATAGTCTTATATTGTCTATTCAAATAGGCTTTCGCTCCTTGCTGAATAGCAAGGGCGATTTCCTTCATTTTATCATTACCTGCTGGCTTAGAAAGTATACTCTTTATCAAAAAAAGACCGTAAACAATGGCTATAACTGAAGAAATGAGTGCAAATATGATGGCTGAATTCATAAAATATATATTATTAATAAATAATGTAAATCAAATACTAGCATACTTTCAAATTTTTGCTATAATACATGTATGTGTATAGGTATTATTCTTAATTATAAAAAAACATAATATATGAAATTAAAATTATTAAAGATCTCCATCTTGGTCTGTATGGTATCTCTTTCATTGGGAGTACTTGCAGTAAAAGCTGA
>JBBUAH010000022.1:0-7404 GCA_038058815.1 Patescibacteria group bacterium | reverse complement strand
CGTGATATTCGCGCTTCTTCGACAATGATGTTTAAAGTAAGGAAAGATGAAAAGCGTGAAATAAAAAAAGAAATGAAGGTTGATGTATTTGCAATAAGAAAAGATGCATTGATAAAAGAATTAACAATGACATTAAACAATCTTTTTAGAATTAGAAATAAGACTGTTGACCTTATTACAAGGGCTGAAAGTAAAGGAAGAGATATGACAAAAGCAAGGGCCCAACTAGTCATTGCCGATGAAAAATTAGCAAAAGCAAGAATCGCAGTCGATGTATTGAAGGCATTGTCAGCTCCAGTAACAAGCACGGCTTCCACAACAGTCAGTGTAAATCTAGATAAACCTAGGAAAGTAGGTGATGACGCCATAAAAGCAGTAAAAGATGCAAGAGATGCTCTAAAGAAAGTTGTAGAATTTGTAGCTCAATCTATGGGAAAAGGTGATGAAAAAAGATCAGCGACAAGTACACCACCAGCTTCAGCAACAACGACTCCATCAATTAATTAATAATAATTATAAAATCATATGGATATAAATACTCAAAATTCAAGTGGTATGATGAACGGTCTTCCACCCATAAATCATAATGAAAAGAAAGTAGGACCTATTGTAGGAGCACTTATAATTGTTCTTATTCTAATTATTGCTTCTTTATATTTCTTCGGTAAGAAATTAAATACGACACCTCCGACAGTAGAAGTCACTCCAGCAGTGACAACAGAGACTCCGAATGAAAATGTTGCAAACATTTCTTCTTCAACAAGTATAGATTCCCTACAAGCTGATCTTGATGCACAACTCAATGATGTCGATTACAGTTTCTAAATTAGAAAAATCAAAGGTTGAAATAATCGGCTCTATTCCGGCCGATTATTTTAATTTTTTTAGAAAACAAGCTTTACAAAATATAAATGATGAAATTTCTCTTGATGGATTTCGTAAAGGAAAAGTTCCAGAAAATATACTCATATCCAAGGTCGGTGAAATGTCTATACTAGAAGAAATGGCCGAGCTTGCCTTATCAAAAGCATATCCAGAAATTATCGCAAATGAAAAAATAGATGCGATAGGTAAACCAGAAATCCATATTACGAAAATCGCTTCAGGTAATCCGCTAGAATTCAAAATAATCACCGCTGTGATTCCAAAGATGAATCTTGGAGATTATAAAAAAGCAACAAAAGAAATAATGTTAAAACCAGAAGAAAAATTCGAAGTTACGAATAAAGAGGTAGAAGATGCTATAGAGAGAATAAAGAAATCACATACAGATCATGCTGGCCATGATCATGAATCTCCCGAATCAAAAGAAGAAATTAAAAAAATTTTATTAGAGAATAAAAAATATCAAGCCATAGAGAAAAGGCGAATCGAGATGGGAGACAAGCTTCTAGGCTTATCTTCGGCCGAAATTCCCGAAGTTCTTATAGAAAGCGAAGCACGAAGAATAGAATCACAATTCACAGAGGATATTCGCCGTATGGGTGTTTCTGTAGAAGACTATTTAAAACACGCGAAAAAAACACTAGAAGACCTAAGACAAGATTGGCGACCCTATGCACTAAAGAAAGCTAAACTCCAACTCATCCTCAATGAAGTGGCGCAAATAAATAAGATTGTTGTTGATAAAAAAAAGATCGAGGAAGAAGTCGTACATATCTTAACGCATTATAAAGATGCAAGTCAAGAGAGTGCATACATATATGCAGAGACAATTCTTATGAATGAAGAAGTATTCAAATTCCTAGAGTCTCAGAAATAATTAAGAGAATAAAAAAATAATAAAAGTATAATTAAAAAACTAAATGAGAGAGCACAGCCACGACAGCAGTCTCTGCGCGTAGTATCTGTGGACCGAGAGATCGTATTTTCACCGCATGTTGTTTGAAGAATTCCCTTTCCTGTGATGACCAACCTCCTTCAGGACCAATATATGCACCAGTAGAGTCTACAATATCTTGTGAAACAAATTTAGTAGAATCAATATCCCATGCAATAGACTTTATATGAGTAAAATTGATTAGAGAAGATTTCAAATCCATGATTTCATGAAGTATCGGAATTGTTCCCCTTCCAGACTGTTCTGCCGCTTCAATTATAATTTTCTCTAGACGATTAATATTCAAATTCTTTTTTTCACTTCTTTCTGAAATAATAGGAATGATGTGTGAAACGCCAAGTTCAACCGCCTTTTCTGTTATCCATTCGAAATTATCTTTCTTAATAAGAGATGCGAAAAGATAAATTTCTCTACTTGGAAAAATTGTATTCTCTTGAGATTTAAAAATAGAGAGAGTGACAGTACTATGTCCGTATTCATGAATCTTTGCGAAAAAATTAAAACCAGAATTATCGAATAAAATAACATCATTTCCCGGAGTCAACCGAAAAACTCTTTTCCATTGATTGATAAATTCTGGGTAGGAGATAGTCAGGGTAGTCTTACTACCTATTTTTTCCCGTATATAAAACCGGTGCAATCGCATAAGTAATATTTTATACTAAATTTACTAAATATGAAATATGAGGTATGATAGCCACATTATAAAATTAAAACAATAAAAACATGTTAATACCGACCGTAATAGAAAAGACAAACTTCGGTGAAAGAGCCTATGATATTTATTCACGCCTTCTGAAAGAAAATATCATTTTTCTAGGAGGACCTATAGATGATCATGTGGCAAATATCGTAATCGCTCAGCTTCTCTTTCTTCAAGCAGAAGATGCGAAAAAAGATATAACACTTTATATAAACTCCCCTGGCGGAATGGTTACTGCTGGATTGGCTATTATCGATACAATAAATAATATAAAGAATGATGTATCGACAGTCTGTGTCGGTGTGGCTGCATCGATGGGAGCAGTAATACTTTCTGCTGGTAAAAAAGGTAAGAGATTTGTATTGCCAAATTCTGAAGTTATGATACATCAGCCTTTAGGAGGAGCAGAAGGTCAGGCATCAGATATTGAAATAAGTGCAAAACATATACTTAGAACTCGTGAAAATATAAACAAAATATTAGCAAAGAATACAGGTCAAACATTGGCAAAAATAGAAAAGGATGTTGACAGAAACTTCTTTATGGATGCTGAAGAAGCGAAAAAGTATGGAATCGTAGACAGAGTACTTTAAAAGTGCTACAGTGTAGATGTTATAAATTTAATTTCCAATTCGCTCATTTTTGACTTTTAATTTAAATATAGTGTTATACCTGATAATCTTACAACTTAATATACGAGATTATAGTCCAAAAATTGCGAGTTAAAATCGCATATGTCATTAAAATTAGTTGCAACGCTTCTAAGTATAGCCGGATTCGCTGGTTTAGCTATAGGGTATTATTTACGTCTTATTATTTCTCTTGGAAAGAAAGGCTCGATGGAGCTTGAAATAAAAGAGATGCTCCTTTCTGCTAAGGAAGATGCTAAGAAAATCACCGCCGAGGCAGAATCTAAGGCACATAAACTTCTGGAAGAATCTCGAAGAGAGATAAAGGAAATGGGAGAGAAAAATCAACAAATAGAGGCTCGTTTTATGAAAAAGGAAGATATGCTTGATAAAAGACAAGTTGATATTGATAAGGAGGTTGAATTGATCAAGACGCGAGTCGTAGAAATAAAGAATATTCGAGAACATGCAGAGAAGCTAGAACAAGAAAAAACAAAGGAATTAGAAAGAATAGCAGAAATAAGTAGAGAAGATGCTAAACAGGAATTGATTAAATCAATTGAAAAGAATTCTGCGGATGATCTATTGATTCGTATTCAAAAACTCGAACAATCAGGCGAAGAGACATTAGAGAAGAAAGCTCAAGAAATCCTTTCTACATCCATACAACGTCTAGCAAATTCTGTTGCTTTAGATATAATGTCTACTTCAATAGATATTCCAAACGATGAAATAAAGGGAAAAATTATTGGAAAAGAAGGAAGGAATATAAAGACATTTGAAAGAATGACCGGGGTTGAGGTGATTGTCGATGATACTCCAGGATCTATTACCATTTCATCATTTGATCCAGTACGCAGACATATAGCCAAGCTTGCCCTAGAAGAACTTATAAAGGACGGCCGTATTCAACCAGCAAAAATAGAAAAAGTAGTAGAACAAGCTCAATCAAATATAAATAAAATAATAAAAGAAAAAGGTGAACAAGCTGCATATGAATGTGGAGTCATAGGCCTTGATCCAAGAATTCTCCTTATTCTAGGCCGTTTACATTTCCGTACTAGCTATGGTCAGAATGTACTTCAACATTCTATAGAAATGACTCATATAGCTGGTATGATAGCAGAAGAAATCGGTGCAAATGTCGCAGTAGCGAAGGCCGGCGCTCTCCTCCATGATATTGGTAAAGCCCTTGATCATGAAGTGGCAGGTACTCATGTGGAAATAGGTCGCAGAATTCTTCAGAAATTCGGCGCTAGTGAAGATATAGTAAAGGCAATGCAAGCACATCATGAAGAATATCCTTATGAAACAGTAGAATCACGCATAGTTCAGACCGCAGATGCCATCTCAGGGACTCGTCCGGGAGCAAGACATGATAGTATAGAAAATTATTTGAAGAGACTTGGAGATCTAGAAGCAATAGCAAATGGTTTCGCAGGAGTAGAGAAATCATATGCCCTACAAGCAGGCCGTGAAATACGAATATTTGTAACCCCAGAAAAGATAACAGATCTAGAAGCGAAGAATATGGCTCGGAATATAGCTGTTAAGATAGAAGAAGATTTGAAGTATCCGGGGGAAATAAAAATAACAATAATCCGCGAAACACGTGCAATTGACTTCGCGAGATAGAAGTTGTGTAATCTTTATCCCATTGCTTAAACGGTGGCTTATTATATAATTGTATCGAGGTTAGAAAACAATTATTAGTAAATAACAATAACTATGAATAAAGCAGCAATTGTTGATGCGGTCCACGCAGTATTGGGTGGCACAAAGGTCCAAGCAGAACAAGCAGTAGATACGGTGATGAATTCTATCATCGACTCTCTAAAGAAAGGAGAGGAAGTATCTGTTGCAGGTCTAGGAATCTTCTCAGTGAAGCATCGTGCAGCACGAGAAGCAAGAAACCCTCGAACTGGTGAAGCTATCAAGGTCCCAGCTATGAAGGTACCTAAGTTCCGAGCTGCAAAAGCTTTGAAAGACGCTGTAAAATAAAGATAAAATCTCGCTCGAGCTTTTATTAAACAAGAAGCCACCATAAGAGGTGGTTTTTTGTTTTGTTAAAAATATTATCCTGTGCGGGATGGGAGAGTCGAACTCCCCACCACAGTTTGGAAAACTGTTATTTTACCGATAAACTAATCCCGCATTTTCGAGAACAGAATCAATACTATCAGAAAATATATTTTACGCTACTTTCCCTCCACCGCATCCTTTATCTCATCCATTTCTTCTTTCATCTCCTTTATTTCTGATTCAATTTTATTCAACGTAATTTCCTCCTCTTTTATTTCTCTTTCTTCTCTATCTGTTATTTTCTTTTGATGTTTTAAGCCAGACATTAAAACTGTATCCCCTATAAAGTAAGAAACAAAAAGTCCGGTAGCGAGTAGAATACCAGAAACGATTATCATATTTACTGGTTCATAAAAAAGAAAGCTTAGAAAACCTCCTTGAGATTCAAGAATATCAGCAGTATGCCACACTCCTCTCCAAAAAAGCACTATAGCTACACCCCCAATAATCGTATAAATAATGGGATAATGGCTCAAGTGTCCACGAACCCTATCTTCAAATTTATCAAAAAAATTCAATATATTTTTAAACATACTTGTCGGAGCGCCGGGATTCGAACCCGGAGTCGCCTGTTCCCAAAACAGGAATGTTAGCCGTTACACCACGCTCCGTTAACTTTAACATACTATCATAGCAAATCAAAAAACTCCATATTTATAGCTGAAATAACAATAAAATTTATAAAATAATATTTTCAAGCATTGTTACATAAGACTTCCCTGTCATTTCATTGAGCCTTACAATCACTATATGAAATTTAAATTCAGCATCAAGTCCATACTTTCTTTCATTTAAATATGTTTGTATTGTTCTTCTTAATCTTCTTTGCTTTAAATCATGGACATTTTCTTCTGGCCTATATCCCCCTCCATTTCCTTTATTTATAACACTTTTTACTTCAATAAAGTGAATTATCCCGTCTCTTATGGCAATAATGTCTATTTCTCCCCATTTCTTTAAATAATTTCTTTCTTGCACGAAGAAACCATGTTTTTTCAAGTAAAAACAAGCAATTTCTTCACCTTTATTCCCTTTTTCTCTATTATTTTTCATATTTTATAAAAAGACAAAAGACACGAGTATAAGCCATATTTTTCATGTCTTATAAACATAATCCCCAGAGTTATCCACAGTTTTGACAATTCTATACGACTTTTCCGTTCAATTGTGCGAGTAGGGGTAATCGAAACCCCGCCTCGTCCTTGGCAAGGACGCATTCTACCACTAAACCATACTCGCAAATACTTCAATATTATATATCAAATTACTTTTTTGCCCAATGTGCGCCCGGAAAGAGTCGAACTTTCAACGACGGTTCCGAAGACCGTAATGATATCCATTTCACCACGGGCGCATTGTATCAACAAGGTATTGTTGATACAATTAATAATATAACATGAAAAACAGTGTAATACCTAGAGAAATTATAGACATTGTTGAAACTTTGGAAAAAGCAGGGTTTAAGGCTTTTCTTGTGGGCGGATGCACTCGTGATATTTTACTTGGTAGAATACCGAAAGATTGGGATATAACCACAAATGCCATACCAGAACAGATAATTCCCCTATTCACAAAGACTTTCTATGAAAATTCTTATGGAACGGTTGGTGTTGTAAATGAAAATACAGAAAATGAAAGTTTAAAAATTGTAGAAGTCACTCCATATCGTCTTGAAAGCCTCTATAGTGACCATAGACATCCGGACCAAGTACAATTCAGTAAAAGTATTGATGACGATTTAAAACGTAGAGATTTCACAATAAACGCCATTGCAATGAATTTGTCCAAAGGAGCAATAAAGGACATTGTTGATTTATTTGATGGTGTAAAGGACATAAAGGAGAAAATTATACGAGCAGTAGGAAAAGCTGATGATAGATTTGAAGAAGATGCTTTACGCATGATACGAGCTGTTCGTCTAGCCACAGAGCTACATTTCACGATTAATATTGATACAGAAAGGGCTATAATTAGCCATTCTAAGCTCTTAAAAGAGATATCTAAGGAGAGAATACGGGATGAATTTACAAAGATTCTTATGTCGAAAAACCCTAAAGAAGGCATAGAATTGCTAGATAAACTCAATATATTGGAATATATAATTCCAGAATTGGTAAAAGCAAAGAACGTAAAACAGAATCAAGCCCATA
>JBBUAH010000021.1:0-12278 GCA_038058815.1 Patescibacteria group bacterium | reverse complement strand
TCTCAACTTTTAGTAAATATTTATATGAATGAATTTGATCAATATATTAAACATATCCTTAAGGTTAAAAATTATATTCGATATACTGATGATTTTCTCATTATATCTGAAAATAAAAATTATTTACAAGAATTGATACCCAAAATCAAATCTTTCTTATTAGAAAATTTAAAATTAAATCTTCATCCTCAAAAAATCAATGTAACAAAACATATACAAGGAATCGATTTTCTAGGATATATCATATTTCCATATTATAGACTTTTACGAAAGAAGACCAAGAAAAGAATAATTAAGAAACTTCAATATAGAATTAGACTTTATAAACAGAATTCTATTTCACGAGAAAGTTTGAATCAAACATTTCAGTCATATCTTGGAGTATTATCTCATGCTGATGAATATAAATTTACAGAATATCTCAAAAATCAATTTTGGTTTTGGTTGGATGAATAATGTATAATATAGTCATGAAACCCTGCATCTTCTGCAAAATAGTAAAAAAAGAAATCCCCGCTCGTATTGTCTATGAAAATGATAATTTTCTTGCTTTTTTAGATATAAATCCTCAATCCCCAGGACATACACAAGTAATCCCGAAAAAACATATGAGATGGGTATGGGACTGTGAAAACATCGGTGAATACTTTGAAGTTGTAAAGAAAATCGCTTTAGCACAAAGAAAGGCTTTTAATACAGATTTCATTCTTAGCAGAATAGTCGGAGATGAGATAGGGCATGCTCATATTTGGGTATTTCCAAATAAAGATGTGGCTGGAGATAAGAAAGATTTTGAGGAAAATAGAAAAAAGGTAGTAGAAAATTTATAAAAAACAACCACGCGCGGGGCGTGGTGATGAGGTGAAAAACGAATGATTCCTTCGACAATCAATAATCCACATGGGATAAATCCACATGGGATATGTCGTCGAAAGCGAAATCCGGAATCTTGTCCTCTGGGCCAAATTTAGGCCCATCGACAGCGCGTCCCGCCGGTAGGACAGTATCAGTATGATGCTCATGACGATTAGCGATCACGAGGCATCCGTCCTTGTGAGAGAATAGCGAGTCATGATATCTCACCACTTGTTGTGTTATGGTTGTAGTTTTCATCTAGTTCTAGATTAAACCCATCATCGATTAAAGTCAACAGAGAGTGCCTCTATACCCGGCAATGTTCCCTTCGCAAGGAAATCTAGCATTGCACCACCACCCGTAGAGACGAAAGTAAATTTATCTTCAAGACCTAGCTCGGCTATGGAAGCAAGTGTATCTCCACCACCGACAATAGTCTTGGCTGAAGAATTTGCTATGAGCTTGGCGAGTTCTATTGTCCCATTTTTAAAGCCTAGTTCATAAGCACCAAGAGGACCATTCCAGAGAATATATTTTACTTTATTTATCTCATCTTTCAACATTTCTATAGTCTTCTCCCCTGCATCCATTATTGCATCGTTTTCTATCACATTATCTTTAGGTAAAAGTAATTTTTCATTTTTTAGAAATCGCCCTAAATCGAAATTTTCAGATGATACTATTGATTTCCCTATATCTTTTCCCTGTTCTTTGAAGAAATCATTCGCAAGAGCTCCTCCGACAAAAATCTTATCAGCAATTTCTATAAATTTTTCAATTAAAGGCAATTTTGTTTCAAATTTTAATCCCCCAAGAATAAAAAGAAATGGATGAGGAGGATTGAAGGCAGAACTCAAATGCTTTATTTCTTCTTCGAATTGAAATCCTGCATAGCTGGATATAAATTCTGTAATAGCACATATAGAAGCATGCTCTCTATGTGATACAGAAAAGGCTTCATTGACATATATATCAGCTAGAGATGCCAATTCCTTTGCAAATTTTTTATCATTTTTCTTCTCTCCTTCAAATTTCCTTAGATTTTCTAAAAGAATAATATCATTCTGATTATTTAGGGCTTTTTTATAGTTCTTTTCGAAAATACAATCCATTCCAAAATTATTTAAATATTCACAAACAGGTTTCAATGTAGGATCATCCTTAGTCTCTATATGGCTAATAATTATAATTTTGGCCTTTTTCCCCTTTAAATAATTGATTAAAGGCAATGATTTACGTATGCGGAAATCATCCGTAATACGCCCATTGGCTATAGGAACATTGAGATCTAGACGGACAAGCACCTTTATTCCATCAAATAGTTTAGCTTCTTTTATACTTATCATATTTAATATTAAAGTGAATCAATTGTCTTTAATAATTCAGAAAAACCTTGGCGATTCACACTTTCTCGACCGACTAGAAGTCCATCTACCTGGCCTAGAATTATAATATCCCCTGCATTTCGGAAATTTATTGCTCCACCATATAAGACTGGTGTAGCTATAGCTTCATCGTGACCATATATATCAGAAAGGACTTTCTTAACAAAAATCGACATCTCATGTACGGTTTCTGGATCCATGGGTTCCTTCGCTCCGATCGCCCATATAGGTTCATAAGCTACTATCAATTGCTTAATGTATTTTTTAGGAACTTTATTTAAAGAGTTCTTTATTTGAGTCTTCAATACTTCCAGATATTCACCATGTTCATCTCTAACTTTTTCTCCCACACAAAGTATGGGGTGGATTCCAACTTCGAGCAATGACTGTATTTTCTTCGATATCATCTCATCCGTATCACCCAATTCCCTTTTCTCAGAATGGCCAACTATAACATGAGTAATACCTATATTCTTAAGCATCAAAGGACTGATCTCTCCTGTAAATGAACCTTGTTCTTCGAAGAAAACATCTTGCGCGCCTATAGATATAGTCGAACTAGCTCTAGACTTTATCAAAGAAGGTATATAAATAAAAGGGGGGCAAATAATAATATGCGTAGAAACAAGTTTATTTGAAATGTTTTTTATTGAACGAAAAAGCCTATTGGCTTCTTCTAATGTTGTAGGATGCATCTTCCAATTGCCGACTATTATCCTTTTTCTCATTCAAACAGTATAGCATTTACTTTACTTCTTCCCAAGATATAGTTGTGTATTGATCAGAAGTCAAGGGAAAACTTGGCGGAGGAGCATAGAGAAGATTTCCATCATATACAATATTTCTTATATTATATCCAGTATTATCAGTATATGCGAAACCATAGCGAATATTAGAAGCAATCATTCCATATAAAGTAATGTCAGATCTTTTATATGTTGATCCACAATAATTTGAATAATAATATCTACCGATTCTACCATTCTGGGCTATAATCGCTGCATCTATCCTCAAGCTATCATCACTATAAAGTCCTGTATTCATATTTCCTTGAGCAATAAGTGAAATAACATCTTGACCATCGTAATTTGTATACAAAAGATCTGCATTGACTGTTATATCCTTTCTGGTGCTTGGACTATCTGGAAATTTACCAGCAGCAATAGTTACTCTAGCCGAATTTATCTGTCCATCAACCCATACATAATCTTCTACGAATATGATTCCATTTGCTGGTAATGGAGAGTTCTGTAAAAAAGTTTGTGCATTTCCTGTTGTATTTATACTCCAAGTACCCCATCCATTTTGACCTAACCAATTCCAACAATTACGAGACGGCGATGGTTTCAATGAATTTACCTTATAAATATCAAAGGTATCATTTGTTTTAAGAACAATATGATATCCTTGGGCACCAGAAGCTGCAAAATATTTTCCATTGGCGATAGCATCAGCCTTCATTTTTGATAAATCAGTTGTAATACCAGTAAAATCTACAACAGCAACAGGAAATTGACGACCTGTCATAAATACATCAGGACGACTAGGTACAGTAGAAGGTGGTGTAGAATCTGTATTTAATTCTGATGGAGTCTGTGTAGTATATACACCAAATTGATACCATGCTGGATTATGAGTTCCTTGATCTGGATCAATAAATTTATCTTTTGCACTTGTTATAATATTATGAGCCAATCCATCAAAACGTATTCCATTATTTGAATGAATAGGACCGAAGACTTCTGTACCATCTCCAAAACGCATAAAATCATTTGCAACTACAGCAAATTTGGCAAATGAAGGAATGGCAAGACTTGTCTGTATAGTACGAGAGACATTGGCATCTTCTGTTACTGTTCCCTTTGATTTTATTTTTACAAGAGTCGATCCAGCGGAAGGTGGAGTGATAGTCAGAGCAAATTGTCCAATCACATTTCCATCTTTATCTTTAAAATCATGGATGAAAGGTCCTGTAGTCGTCGTACCGACATTACCATCGACATAATCTATGGGGGCATGAGCGAGATGCCATCTATAATAGTCTATACCAGCTTCAGCTATTTGAAATGCTTGTTCGCGTGCATTTAATTGTTTTGTATTTCTAAGCATTGTTGCACCCCAATTCACCAAAGCTGTAGTCACAATAATGACTATGACTCCAAATACCAAGACATTGACCAAAATAAATCCTCTTTTATTCATTTTCATAAATTATCTTTTAAATTGCGGAGATTGACCTGTGAAGTATATACTCTTGGCATTGGTGCACGATTCGGATCAGCATCAATCATTAAATTTATTTTAATCAAATGGATTTGCGTAACTGTTACCGGAATTGTAAGAGGAGTGCTCGTACCTGTATACAAACTATCGAAATATTCAAAAAGTGCCGTACTTGTAGCATTCTTTATATTATAGGCTAAAGTAGTGATAATTTCATTTGCGGGATTATATGTTGCAGGTGATCCAGAAGGCTTTATGAAGCCTTTGTTCAAGATATTTGATGAAATAAAATATCTTATTTGCTCCTTCAGACCATCAGAATCCGTATCACTGAAAAATGTGATAGTACTTGTGCCAGCCTGGGCTATGGCATATGCTCCGTTATTACTAGGAGAGGTCGAACGGAGCTCTTTTACCATAGTACGAAGAATGACCCTCGCATCTTGAGCACTAGAAAGAGAATCACTTGAATATTTATTGTATATCCATACATCTCTTTGAAAAGAACTTACAGCGATCATAATAAGTCCGAATATTCCTACGGTTACTATTATTTCAACTAATGTCATTCCTCTTTTTTTCGAATAAATTATCATAATATTTATGGAGCTAAGATTATTTCTTGTTCTTTCCATGAAGAAGACACCGAAATATCTGCCTCTACGGTAGTATATCCAGTTTTAGAAACAGAAATATGATATGTACCGGATGAAAGACCAGAGAAGATCACTTGGCCTGGAGGTGTACAAGAAGAAGTAAAAGTAAATGAAATATCAGAAATATTTGGTGTGCTTGTAGAACTCTGAGTCGATAGGAATACCTTATAGCGTATATATCTATCACCATTATGAACAGATGATATAGAAGAATCTGAAACTGTATAATATGTACCGGAAGAGCCATCTGGGCCTTTATAATCCCAGACTGTAGGCGGTGAAGTAGAGCTTGCTAGCTGTATCTTCACACTTTGAGCACCAGCATTCACAGGCTGATCCGAAGGAAGCCATGAAACATTGTGGAAATTACTGAAAGAACCTGTATCAAATGTTGATGATTCCAAGACTCCATTAGGATTATAATTACCAAATGCATTTTTCAATTTTAATTCACCATTAGGATTTGATATATCTATATTCCCATCGTCACTACTATATTTAGTCGTATCAGTATATGTACTCTGTCCAGACCCACCGGACCAATCTGTCTGATTTATAAAACCTTGATTAGTAATCTTAGTATCTATTGAAAAACCATCTTGACTTAGAGTCACCACTGCATCTGTGACTGGTAAATAGGTTGTTCCATCTTTCACAGTAACAAGCAGACTATTTGGATCTTTAGGTAAAACTATTAAATCAACTGTCTGATTACTATTTGGATTTATTGCAATATCATTTAAAGGATTTATACCGACTATATCATAAGAAGTATCAATACCTTTTACAGTATATGAATCCCATTCCATAGAACTATTCGAATATACTCCACTTGCATTTGTTGCTAGATTTGAAGAATATTTATGAGTATCTTGATCAATCATCTTTGATCCAGTTAAAGAAAAACTTATATTTGGAACAGAAACACAAGTAGGAGAAACACTTGAGAAGGAGGCCGTGCTTAATTTATCAATAGCAAAACTTATTTGCGTGACTTGCTGCAATACCACCGTAGCATGTGGTTTCAAAGGAATAGAGCTACCACTAGATGGATATGTCTTATCCGTAGAATATCCAGACTTCGTAACAGTGATTTCATAAGCCTCAACCCCCAGTGGTGCATCGACTATCTGTAAGAAACCATTATTATCTGTAGTATCATCTATAACGATCGCAGGAGATACTTTATTATTTACAATATGAACAGAGGCATCGGAAACAACAATACCATTTGCATCAAATACCTTTACAAATAATGCACCATTCGTGGATGCGGTTTCTAGATTTTTCGGTGCTACTGTGGTAGTAAGATTTACAGGTGTAAAACTCTTACAAGTAGGACAATCAATCTGTACTTCTACCATCTTATTATCCGCTGGGGAAATGTCGTTTGGTGTACCTCCCAAGGTGCCATCGAAGGGTTGATCTACATTTCTGATTGTAGTAGTCACTATAAATGGCACTCCGCCACGAGTAAGAGTTTGAATATGTGGTATATCTCCGTTTGGTATACTTCCAGTCACACCGACACGCGAATATGATAGATTCCTTACAATTTCGAATTGTTCATTTGCCAGATTTAAAGCCAGTATTTTATATTGATTAAGACTGATAAGGGCAAAGAGACTGACATAAGCTTGATATGAAGCAGTAGCAATGATAAGAAATACAGCAGTACCGACAAGCGTTTCGATAAGAGTAAAACCTTTTTTATTTGAAAAATTATTTCTAAACATTAAAAGACTATTAGGTATTAGATGACATTAACTAGAGAATACATTGGTGAAATCATGGCTACAGCGAAGAATCCTACGACAACCGCTATGGCTATCATTAAGAATGGTTCAATAATTGTAGACATATCCTTTGTTTTCTGTTCTACATCTTCTTCATAGAAAACAGCTACACTTAAAAGCATTTCACCTATTTTACCAGTCTCTTCACCGACATTCATCATTTCCCCTAAGAAAAGAGGATAAAACTTATCATTTTCTGTGAAAATCTTTGACATCGGCTCTCCTTTCGTTATTTCTTCACCAGCTTTTTCAAGAATTGCTTTATAATAAATATTTTGCAGAACATCTTTTGTAATCTTTACTGATTCGACCATATCGACTCCAGAACTAAGAAGAGATGAGAGGGTCCTGGCTGTTCTTGCTGTATTTACCTCTTTTATTAAATTTCCAATGATTGGAATCTTTAGAATGAAATAATGAATGACTTTTTTCC
Source organism: Patescibacteria group bacterium (assembly GCA_038058815.1). Taxonomy (GTDB): domain Bacteria; phylum Patescibacteriota; class Minisyncoccia; order Phycocordibacterales; family PALSA-1337; genus CAIOGI01. The sequence goes on along the minus strand of JBBUAH010000021.1, from coordinate 4,930 downwards.
CACTCATTCTTTTAGACCACATCATTATCAAACCAACAATAATTAAAACGATACTAAGTACAAGTATTCCATGATTTACAATCAGATTACTTACAGTCATGACAAATCTTGTAGAAGCCGGTAATGCTACATTTAATTCTGTAAATGTCTTCATAAGAGTAGGTACAATATATGTAAGCATAAGGATTGCTATAAGAATCATGGCGAAGAGAATCACAGCGGGATACATCATGGCCCCTCTTATTTTCCTTTGAAGTGAATATGTTTTATCCATTTGTAAACCTATTACACGTAAGGCTTCAGCTAAAGTACCACTTTGTTCCCCTGCAGAAACCATAGATATGAAAAGTTGAGAAAAAACATTTCCAAATGAAGTCATGCTTTCGCTTAATGTCTTACCTTCACTAATACTCTTTTGCAAAGAAACAAGGATTTTCTTTAATTCCTTATTCTTTGCCTGTTTTTCCATAACAAAAAGTGCTTTCGATAAAGCTAAGCCAGCTTTAAGCATTGCCCCGAGATTTCTAGCAAATGTAATTTTATCTTGAGATTTTATCGAATGTAAAAATGGTAAATTGAAATTTAATTTATTTAAAGATAATGCTTTACTACTTTTTTCACGAACATCGATTACCTCTTCTCCTGTCTCCTTTATCATTTTATACAAATCATAACGATCCTTAGCGTCCATTTCGCTTTTGTGTATTTCTCCATTTGCTTTTTTTGCTTTAAAGATAAAGTGTGCCATATAAATTCTTATAGAAATTATTCAGAAATAACTCTTAATACCTCTTCTATCGTAGTATTTCCTTGTACAACCTTAAATATCCCATCTTCAATCATAGTAATCATTCCTTCTTTCCTTGCTTGTGCTTCTATTTCATCCGTTGTAGACCCTTTTATTATCAATTCTTTAATTCCAGTAGTAACCTTCAGAGTTTCGTGAATACCAATACGACTCTTATATCCATCATCATTTTTAGTTGCCACTGGCTTAAAAAAGGGAATTTTATCCCAGTTATCGCTAGCCTTTACTATTTTTTCTGCTTTCAATACAGCTAAGACTCTATCTAGATCGACAGATTTAGCAAGAGTTGCAAGTTCTGATTTTGAAAGGAAGAATTTCTCTTTACTTTCGGAAAGTTTTCGTACTAGACGCTGTGCGATAATTACATTTAGAGTTGAAACTAGAAGAAATGGCTCGATTTTCATATCCAAAAGTCTAGGAATGGCTCCAGCAGCACTGTTTGTATGTAAAGTAGAAAGAACAAGATGTCCCGTCAGAGCAGCGTTTATAGCCAGAGATGCTGTTTCATTGTCTCGAATTTCACCAACCATGATGATATCTGGATCTTGTCGCACTAAAGTTCTCAAACCAGTAGCAAATGTAAAGCCAATTTCTGGTTTGACTTGAGTTTGATTTATTCTTTTCATTTGATATTCAACTGGATCTTCTATTGTAGAAATATTTACATCAGGTTGATTGAGAATGTCTAGAATAGTATAGAGAGTAGTGGTCTTTCCAGATCCAGTAGGTCCGGTAGTAAGTATCATTCCTGTTGTGAGATTCGCAGCAGCATGTATGATTTCAAGTCCTGTCCCATGAAAACCAAGATATTCTAGAGTAAATCCTGATACATTCTCTCTTAGAAGACGCATAACGGTCTTTTCACCATAATATGTAGGAAGTATAGAAACACGGAAAGACACTTTTTCATTATTCATATCTACCTTGAAACGTCCATCTTGTGGCAAGCGCTTTTCATCTAGTTTAAGATTGGAAAGAACCTTTATCCTAGCCGTTATAGAAGCTTCAGCATTCTTAGGAAGAACCATGGCATCATGTAGAAGTCCATCAATACGATATCTGACGAGAAGTTGTTCTTCCATGGGTTCTATATGAATATCTGATGCATTTTGCAAAATAGCATGCTTAAGAAGAGTATCGACAATACGTATCACCGGAAGATCCTCTGCAATTCTCTTTAAATCTGATATTGACGATGTCTGCCCCGTTTCCTCTGTAATAGCCTTCAATGTCGCTGATTCTTTCTGTATAATATCGCCGAACTCTGCTTTAAGGCTTTTCTGATATTGAACAATTGCATTCTTTATGGATTCAGAATCAGTAAGTCTTGGTAAAATTTTCAAATTCACTTTCTTCTTTACGAAATCCACCGCAGAAAGATCATCGACATCAAGCATGGCAAGCTCCAGAGTATCTGTACCCTTTTTAAAAGCAACAATATTGTGAGTTCTAGCCACAGGTTCGGGAATCATCGAAAGTGTTTCGAAAGGAATTTTCATTGATTTTAAATCGACGAAAGGAATACCCAAGACATAGGCCTGCATACGACGAAGATTATCCTCTGTTATCTTACCGCTATTTACCAATATTTCGCCAAGTTTAATACCCTTTTTTTCGGCTTCTTTCTGTGCCGATTCTAGATCTACCTTAGAAATAAGATTAGAATCTAAAATAAATTTATTGAGTTGTGAATCTTCTATATGCATAGAGCTTTTATTATCCATATTATAGCAGGAAAATATGGATTTTTGTGGGGATAAGGGGAAAAAGGTAAAATAAAAACCCGGCATAGTATTTACTTGCCGAGTTTGTTTGAAATACCTTTCACAAAAACACAATTCTATCGGGAATCTTTATGTTCAAGATACTTCTGCCATAGTCTTCTAAACTCATGACAAGAAGAAAGCAATTGATCGAGATTACCATGACCTACAATACGACCCTTATCGAACATATAAATATGGTCGAATAGTGGTAATAAATGTAGACGATGCATGGATGAGATAACAGTCTGTCCATGAAACATCTTTAAGATATTCTCATAAATAAACATTTCGGTGATAACATCAACTTGTGAAGTTGGTTCATCGAGTAATATTATCGATTTATCTTCACAGAATAGTAAGCCCCGAGCTAATGCCAGACGTTGACGTTGACCGCCAGAAAGATTGACTCCTTTTTCATTTATTGAAGAATCAAGCTTCTTAGGCAATGATTCAACAACATCCGTAAAACAAGCCATATCTGTGAAATACCTTATCTTTTCAGGGCTATATTCAGCACCAAGAGTGATATTCCCGCGAATAGTCGTAGCAAATATCTCCGGATCCTGTGGTACTAAAGCAATAGCTCTAGAAATACCATCAAATCCTTGGGAAATAGCCTGACCATCAACTTCAAGAGTAAGATTGCGTGGACAATAAAGATTCCGGATGACTTTGAGTAGAGTAGTTTTTCCACTGCCAGAGGCACCGACAAAGGCGACACATTCGCCTCGGTGAATCTTCATAGATATATCTTCCAAATGAAGATCGACTTTCCCACCGTTGTGGTAAGAAAAGTTTAGACCTTTCATTTGAATCGATTTCCAATCTTTAGGTAGAATATGATTCGTAAGATTTTCCTCTTGAAAGTCAGTGGCTAATTCTTCAGAATTCATGACTTTAGTCTTGCGTACTAGAATGTCGCCATACATACCACAAAATCTGAAGAATAATTCACTGATCTTATCTAGATACTTGAAAAGTAAATAGACATTACCAATAAGAATCCCTTGCACAGAATTGATATTCTGAAAGAAATATGCTGCCAAGACGATTATTGTCGTGATTGAGCAACACATACTAGTCAGAAACCATTTCGTTTCATTTCGAATATTGTTCTTCCGAAAAAGTCCGAGTGGACCATCGATCTTTTTACCAATAGCCTCCAAGACCAAGCGTTCAACACGCAGAATAATCACCGAAGTGATATTACTCACAGAGTCATAGACACTTTCAGAAATACCGTTTTCTGCATGATTGAGTTCCTTATATTCTTTGATAAGGATTCGATCGAAACGAGTAATAATCCAGACGGTAATAGAAATCATCATAAGAACAATGATCGCCGCTGACCAGCTGAAATATGAAAGCATCACATAGCAAACTATAAGCTGCACGACTGCAGCTATGATTTCGAATGAATCAACAGAGAATGCATAGAGAGCTATGGTTCCCTTTTCGATTTTATCGATGGTATCACCAGAGTGATGGTCGCAGTGCCATTCAAGAGGTAATGTCATTACACCCTTAAGTAAATGCTTTCTATAATTAGACTTGGCCTTGAAACCATTTACCCTTTCGATCACTCTAGCTGGACCATGAAATGTCCAGAAAAGGAAATCGAGAACCAATGTTGCAAGTAATAATTCACATAAGAATGTGATATTTGCATGGGTAATACCTTCCCTTTGGAGAATATCCATGACCTTTGCTAAGATCAATGGATGAAATACCATGATAAATGTATTACCAATGATGAACAGAATCCAATACAAGACTATATTCTGGCGATTGCCCAAGGAATATAGCCATGTTTTACCGAATAGATAGGAAAGTGGATTACGCCCTTCTCCATTTTTTTGAATTGCATTTTTCATGCATATCCTTCTTGTTTGGGGTTAAGTGAAAGTCAAAGAACTAAGACATCATGCACTCGGCATGATGTTTGAAATATTCAATGGTTTAGAGATTTGGATAGAGTATTAAATACTTATAACATCACACCACAAAGACATGCGAATTCCGAAAATATCAACTTTAAGGAGTGATATTCCAGCGATATTCAATTGTGGCAGAAAATTATTCATGCACCATAACTCTAGCATAGATTTGGGATATTGCAATATGTATGTGAGATTAGTCATATGTATCTGATCTTAGTCATATATATAATATGTAGTTCATTGCATACAGAATGTATGATTATGTTGACAAAAATATCAAAAAGATTTAATGTATTGGCATGGAAATAAATGGAAACATCATGAATAAAGACCTCAGACCACGATATATTTGTGGTTATATTGGAAGGTCCCCTTTTCTTAGACACTTAGTATCTTTGTATTTGTATTGTATTTGA
>JBBUAH010000020.1:0-5020 GCA_038058815.1 Patescibacteria group bacterium | reverse complement strand
ATAATCATAATTACAGCCAAGAAAGCAGCTAAGGCAATAGCAAATTTGAATATATAACCGATATAATCGTCCAGCGAGATCTCTTCTTGCATTGTACCAACATTACAATCTCCTACACCTTGTATACATGGCAATGGTTCAAGTAATGTGTATTTATCGTCTACTGCTTTTGAGATTGTGGGACTTAGTATTAAAGATATTAGAATAAGTAATAATAATTTTTTCATATTTTAAAATGTTACATTTGTATCTGCTGTAGCTTTTTTATTAAAATAAACAGAAAATGAATTTCTTGCTCCCTGAAGTATATTATTCAGATTTCTTATATCAAGATCTATATTAGAGCTACCACTCTGATCTCCCTTTGTTCTTATGATTATACTCTGATTTTTTACAAGGTCTTCTTGTTCAACATTGTTTATTGACCAAGAATATGAATTCGTATCATTTTTTGAATCCATATTGAATCCAAATGGTACGGCCAGTACTTTCATTTCACTATTCTTCAATTGCACTCTATTTGAAAGTGCTCTATTGAATAATATTCCATATAAAGGATCTTCTTCATAGAAATATACAGATGGACTTGTCGGATTAAGGGAAATTTCTCCAAAAGTATTTCTTTGTTGATCTTTTGTATACACTTCGACACTTATATCGATTTGTTTTGGAATTTCATCAGTTTTAACATCTACGCTCTGAATACCATATCCACTGGCCCCATCTATATATTTACCACCTAATTTCCACTTATATATCAATGTGGCTGGATTTATTTCTTTAATACCATCTACAGAAAGATGTGGTACTGCGATAAAGTGTAAGGTATTTTGATAAGCGAAAGGTGTCTTGCCTTTGAAAAAGTTTGGAATATAACCTTTCGTTTCCCAAATAATATCGACAGATCCAGATCTTATAGAAACGCTTTTTTGCACCTCCCTTCCTTCGGATGTCTTTATATAGATATTGACATTAAGAGTTGCTCCTAGTTTCGGTGCTTTTATGGAAATTGATTTCATTCCGATGCCTTGATTATATGTCTTTCCACCCACACTCCAGATTATGGAAGCAGAAGAAAGGTCGGTATTATAACTTTCTATGGATATAGATACATTCTGACCCGGGGCAGGATTTTCTGGATCAGTCGCAATGGTAATACTATCAATAGCTGTAGGTATTTGAGCCTGTGCTGTAATCACAGATGCACAAAATAATATAGAAAATATTGATAATTTCAATATGAATTTCATTGGATATATTTTAACACAAATCATTTTTATTGGTTAGGTGGTCTGATACCCTCTTCTGCATTTACTGGCTTACGTTGGTTTCTTGGCAAGGTCATTTTTTTCATTGTTTGGTTGGGGATAAGACTTTTACCAGTTTTATCTTCAAATCTTGATATAGCTACAATAGCTATCGTAGAAGCGATCGTTGAAGGCAAGAATCCAAGAAAAGGAATCCATTCAACTACAATAGAAATTATTTCAGAAATAGCAATTTTCCAATTTAATAGTCCATGTCCTGTTTTCCATAGATAAAAAGAAAACACAATCCAATAAAACGAACTTATTAAACCACCCAAAAAAGGAATAAGATTAATTAAATCAATAAAAACAGCTGAAACAACCCATATAACTATCATACCGAAATCAATTCTCTTTTTTCCTTTTTCTTCCATATTTTATTTTTCCACTTCATTTTCACTCTGCTGTGATGCTTCTAGATCTTGTTTTGCTTGTTTTATAGCCATGACTTGTGCGGGATTTGTGGTAATTATTTGATCTTCTGTATACGAAGCTACTACTTTCAGGGCCACGTGCTTGAGTCCCACGAAGAATATTCCTTCTCCGACATCTGATTCGAGTAGAAGATACTTTTCTTCATCGGTGAGATTGAATGTTTTTTGAATATTATCAATAGATGAAGCGGATTGTTTCAGAAGTACTTGAATAGAAGAGTTTGTAATAATAGGTAAACCATAAGGAGATTTCAAGAAATCATCGACATCTTGTGTGATGGTTGCCAATCCTAAATAGTATTTTCTGCCTCTTTTTGCTAGACCAAGTAGGAATGAGGCCGTATCTTCTGATTTCATCATCCACCATGCTTCATCGATGACAAGAAGACGCTTACGAAGATTTTTGCGAATAGCATTCCATATATAATGAGTGACTATATACATTGCAACAGGTTTAAGTTCATCTTCCATATCGCGGAGTGAAAATACTACGAACTTTTTATTTATATCCACATTTGACGGACGATTTATAAATCCAGACCATGTACCCTTTGTATATTTACTCAATCTCTCTACTAGAGAATCCGCACCTTGCATACCAGCTAAAACGAGTTCGAAGTCCGAGAGAAGTGGTGGCTCCACATTTCGAAAATCTGATTCGGGGCTGATATCCTTAAGAGCGTAAGTTTCTGTAATTGCCCTATCGATGATAGCATCCTCTTCTTGGCTTAGACCGCCTAGCATAATACGGAAAAGTCCTACGAGATTTATAATATTTGAACGCAAAACATCAGCTACACTCTCATCTTCTCTCGGAATAGGAAGATCAAATGGATTTATATGATGTTCTGAATTTAATGAGATATTGAAATATTTTCCACCAGTTGCTTCTGCCATATATTCGTATTCTTTTTCAGGGTCAATAACGATAACCTCAGTGTCAAACATCAAAGTACGGAGTATTTCAAGCTTTACACAATATGATTTTCCAGCACCAGCCTTTGCGAATGTCACAGAATTATAGTTTTCCAAAAGGAATCTATCGAAAAGCACCAATGAAGAATTATGACGATTTATACCATAAAGAATCCCCTTATCAGATGTAAGATCAAATGAAACGAATGGGAAAAGACTAGAAAGTGGCGAGGAATTGAGCTTAGAATGTACTGCAAGTTCATCTGTGCCTATAGGAAGAACGCTCTTATAGCCACTTTCCTGCTGGAATAGGGCGGGCTTTAAATATACAAGCTTTGATTCTAGTATGGACTTTATTTCTGATTCTATTTTATCTAGATCACCACTACTATCTCCAAAAATCGTTATATATACTCCCACATCGAATATTTTTTCTTGGGCTTGCATGAGATTATCTCGCAATGCCTCCAGATCTTGATACGCTGTATCAAGCATTGGATCACGTACAAGACCCTTCTCTTCCCTTTGAGATATTTGGCTTTGTACCTCTGCTACTTTTTTCTTGAAATGTCTTAAAATCCTCGCTGTATCTACTGGGTGAATAAAAATAGATATATTGAAAATCTTGTCTAGATTTATAATAGGAGCAAACCAACTTTCCGAAAGAAAGCGTGGATATGAAATAACAAAGAAAGTTCTAGCTACTTTTTCTCCAAGATTGATTTCCTTAGGACTTATCTTAAGGGCTGATGGTGCTATAACATCTTTCAATTCGAGAATACCCGCCTCATATATTTCTTGAGGCATAAGTGATATTATCGGTGATTTCTCTTCTTTTTTTCCTAATAATTTTCCAAAAAAGCTCATATTTTTTATTAATTAATTTGAATCGGCTTCTCCGTTTCCCCGGGATTGAATATTTTATAATACAATTCTACCACCTCTTCTGTTCCCAATTCTGCCACACGCACCCCACATCGTACTAATCCTTGTTCTACCACTCCCACTCTTTGTTCTAATTGGCTTCTATACTCTTCAAACTTTTCGTTTTCCAGTATCATATCCTTTGGTTTTCCTTTATTTACAAAGTTTGAAATGGGATTTTTACTAGCAGTGAGTATTGGTGGAGTATATGGAATGATAATGAAAAATCCTTTAGTCATAATACTGGAATTTTCTACGAATGTTTTTATGAATTCAATATATTCTCTAGTCTGAATTTTCATCAATTCAGTCAATTGCTCCTTGTATCTTTCTTCAAGTAAGGCTATATATGGCCTTATATCTAGCCTTTTTGATTGAACAAAAATTTGTATGGAAAAGTCCAGTGAATTTAGGAAATTTTGGAATTGCATAATAATGGCATTTTGTTCATCCGATGATTTTAAGGCGAAATTTAGAGATGAGGCTAGAATGATGGATCTCATAGAACCATCTTTAAGTATGACAATACCATCACGTATTTCTTGTATTGGTACGAATTCTTGAGTTGTCTTTGAAGGTGTAGCCATATTACATTTGATTTTTATTACTATACATACTCTCCTTTATATCGAGACTCCATGTTAGATCCTTGAGCTTGCTATCAGAAATCTTGGGTACCATGATACCAGCATATTCCTTGGCTTCTTGTACAGCATTATCGGCTTTTTGATTTGGCACTTTTTTCCATATGAAAAGCTTTGTTGAAGTATAGTATTTGAATGCTGCCTCTACCACGTTTATAAATGGTTTATTATTCACCTTATAAAAAGCTAATGAAGCGGAAAAGGCCACAATAACTAGGATTGGTATAATTGAAAATATGAGTGATGGAAGGAATTGATATACTAGAAATGATAACCCTGCCCCACCAGCAAGATATATGAATTGCTTCAGTGTAAGCTGTCCAAAGATCTTATCTTCAACTTCAATAAATTGAGGAACTTGATATTGCATGAGTTTATTATACTATACTTTATATCTAAACCTCTTCCCTATAAGGGTCTACTATATTTGGCTTCTTCTCTTCTTTTTGTTGAGGATTACTTACGGGTGTATTTAGCATATGATCAACAAATGTATTTGGTGTTTCTTCAATTTTCTTTAGAATTTCATCTTTGTTTACATTCATTTCTTTATATTGAGATGATGATGACGGCATTCTGTCGTCTTCAATCGTAAATTCTCCTGCTTTTTCTAGATCGGAAAGACCAGATGAAGTAGGAAGATTTATAGGTGGTGTAGACGGAGGAGTTGGCCTTGGGGATAGCTTGGGAGTGAAAGATAGAGAATTGTATGGAGTGGTGATAGGTTTGATGAATGATGGGGGGGTTTTGGGTGGAGGGGGTGGGGTTTGGGGTTGTGTTGGTTGAATAGGTTTAA
>JBBUAH010000019.1:0-10332 GCA_038058815.1 Patescibacteria group bacterium | reverse complement strand
AACAATGTGTCTAGGATTTGGGGTACCTCCCACCTACTAAAATCACTATTATCTATAGTGCATAGTATTTTATCCATTCTTCTATAATCAATATGTCTGATCTGTGGAAGAATAACAAAATTATCTTTATTTTTTACTTTTAAATTAAAATACCAAGTACCCACTTTATGTTGACTTGTTAAAGGAATACCAATAAATGAAAATTTATCTAGTTTTCTAATAATTAAAAGAGGTCTTCTAAAATAAGTACCTTTACCACTGATTTCTCCACCGACATTTTCCCCAATGCTACACCACCATATTTCACCCTCATTGAATAATGGTGGTACGTGAATACTATTGTTAAGTCTAATCTTAATTGAAAACCATTCAATAAAGTTTTTTATAAATTGTGACATATATACACTCTATCAAACCGAGATAAAATCCTGATAAAAAAAGAATGAAATTTTGATAAAGTTTTTGTTAGGACATAGAAACATAAAATTAGTCAATCTTATTACATTAAAACAGGGGATACTCACCTTCGCATTTATTTATATACCTTGTTATAATTAAGGGTATGAAAAATACATCTAAAAAATCAAAAGGTTTTACTTTAATAGAGTTATTAGTCGTAATTGCAATAATCGGCATTCTCACGGCTATTGTCACTACAAATTTCACTTCAGCTAGAGCAAAATCAAGAGATGCAAAGAGAATATCTGATCTAGCGCAAATACAGCTGGCACTTGAGCTTTTCTTCGATAGGTGTAATGGATATCCATCGGGAATCACAAACCTTCCAACAAATATTTTTATAACAAATTGTCCTTCAGGTATCACTCTAGGAACATACATATCAGTCATTCCGACTGATACTGGTGGTACAACTTATGGATATGCAACAAATGGAATTGACTATGTCTTAAAAGCAATATTAGAAACAAACAATACTTCAGTATTGCAAGATGATATAGATGGAAGTCCATTAGGAGTAGACTGTAGTGATACAGCAACGAATTTTTACTACTGTGTCCAACCAAAATAAATGCCAACATTTTTTCTTTTATTTTCATTCATACTCGGCACCCTTATCGGAAGCTTTTTGAATGTTGTCGCTTTACGTTATAACACAGGTATGACCTTGAAAGGAAGGTCTAAATGTTTTTCCTGTGGTAAGGATCTCACTTGGCATGAGCTTATTCCTATTTTCAGCTTTTTATATCAGAAAGGATGCTGTAAGAAATGTAAAAGTAAGATTTCTTGGCAATATCCGATAATAGAATTCATCGGTGGTGTGCTTTTTGTCTATATATTCTATATGTTTCCACCAACTTCTATGGAATCAAGTTTTCTTACATTATTCTATTTATTTATTTCATGCATTCTTCTAGTAATTGTTATTTATGATGTTAAACATAAAATAATTCCTGATCCCCTCGTTTATCTTTTCGCTGTTATTGCTTTTCTAAAACTCTTCATTTCTCCCGATCTTACCCTCTCTATTCCTTCTATGTCTGATATCATAGCAGGTCCTGTCCTAGCTCTTCCTTTTGTACTTCTCTGGCTTTTCTCTAAAGGTACTTGGATGGGGCTTGGAGATGCTAAGCTTGTGCTTGGTATAGGTTGGACACTTGGTCTTGTCTCCGCTATTTCTGCGATTATACTGGCTTTTTGGATAGGGGCTGTGATAAGTGTCGCTTGGATGTTTATTGTATTTAAAAAGGTAAAAGCACGATATGAAATACCTTTTGGACCATATCTTGTTATTGGAATGTATCTGGTCTTATTTTTCGGAATTAAGGTAATCGATTTCTCTTCTTTATTGTATTTCTAAAATATGAAGAAACTCTTTAAAAAACAAAAAGGGTTTACACTTATAGAACTTATGGTTTCTATTGCTATTTTCGCTTTTATGACTGCTTTTATGCTTGCGAAATATGGAGGATTTAATCAAAGTGTTTTACTTACAAATCTAGCCTATGATGTAGCTCTGACTATTCGTACAGCACAGTCTTATGGATTGAATGTGAAAAGTGCAAAAAGGGATACAAATGATTTCAAATTTCCTTATGGTGTTCATTTTCAAAAAAACGTAACTAGCTTTGTCTTTTTTGTTGATGGTAATTCTAATGGTATATATGACGCTACTGACCAAAGCATTTCAACATCAAATATAAAGAGGGGGAATAAAATAAGTGAGATTTGTGTTGGTTCAGTTAGCTTTTGTGTTGATATTAATAGTAGTTTAGATATAACATTCAAAAGGCCTGATCCAGATGCTATTATTAAGGTAGGTACCGACACAATAAATTCTTACTCTTATGCAAGAATCACACTTTCTCTTTCAGATGGTTCTGCTATTCGCAAAGTTTCAGTATATTCAACAGGTCAAATAGCTGTAATGCCAGATTAATTATGATAAAATTCATTTCAAAACAAAAAGGGTTTACACTTATAGAAATGATTGTATCATTGGCTATTTTTACCGTCGTTGCCCTTATCGCTGTTGGAGCACTTTTGAAGATTACAGATGCGAATAAGAAATCACAGACATTGAAATCTTCGATAAACAATATAAACTTTGCACTTGAATCAATGTCTCGTGAAATGAGGGTGGGGTCCAGTTATAGTTGTAGTGGTGCTTGCTCTGGTGGTGATTGGACTATTACTTTCAAATCTTCAAAGACTGATCCAGCAACATGTACTAATACTAATCTTACTTATGCTTATAAATATATTCAAGCTGATCAAGCTTTATACAAGGCTAAACAGGTAAATTGTACAGTCCTAATTACTTCAAACGACTTTGCTCCCCTCACAGCCCCAGAAGTAAAGATAACAGATGCACAAGTGAAAGTCTTTACTGGTCCTGATATACAATCCTATGCATGGTTTCATTTCAAAGGTTATGCTGGTATAAAAGAGAAAACAAAATCATACTTTGATATTCAGACAAGCGTTTCTCAGAGATTAAGTGATTAGATTATTATAATGATGAAAAAAGAAATTGAAAATAATAAAGGGTTTACAATAGTAGAGACATTGGTCGCTATTACTATTCTTATGATCGCTATAGCTGGACCTTTGACTGTAGCTTTCCGTGGTTTGACTGCTGCAGTATATGCACATGATCAAGTGACTGCTTCATATTTAGCACAAGATGCTATGGAGTATATAAAGAATGTTAGGGATAATAATCTGAAAACGCCTGGCAGATCGTGGCTGGATGGTATAAATACAACATCACTAGTTTGTACTAATTTGAGTGATAATTGTACTGTAAATACTTTAAATAATCCGTATGATACAGGAGGAGGTACATGTGGTCCCGATTGTTATTTATATCTAAAAAGTGATGGTTCAGGGTATACTCCTGAATCAGGGGGTAATAAACAGACTCAATTCACTAGGAAATATTATATAACTTCCACATCCAATCCAGACGAAGTCACCGCCACTGTCATAGTCGAATGGAAAAATGGAACGGTAAGTAATGCCGTGACTCTTTCTAGCCAATTATTTAATATACGCAAATGATGTATAAAAATGATAAAAATTCAAAAGGTTACACTTTACTCTTCGCTGTGATTGTCGCTTCTGTTACATTAGCTATTGGTGTCTCTATTTTGACCATAAGTAAAAAAGAATTTATCCTTTCATCCGCGGCTAGGGAATCTTCTATTTCTTTCTATGTAGCTGATGATGGATTTGAGTGTGCTATGTATCAGAATGATCAAGGACGTTTTACACCGACTACTTTTAATCTTCCATGGGATTGTGGCAATCATGGACCTATAACATATGATAGTGTTGGAAATACATATTCATTTGATGTACATTTTTCTGGACTTGCATGTGCCAAGGTAACAGTAGTAAAACGAAATTCACAGCCTTATACCATAGTCGATTCAAAAGGATATAATCTTGCTTGGGACAGTACTAGATTTTGTACTAATACTAGTCCAAAGATGACTGAAAGAGCATTGTATGCCGAATTCTAATTAAATCTAAATTTTTCTCCTTGTTTATGCTATTCTTATAGCATGCCTAAAGCTATACCAAATGAAATAAAAAGACGCCTAGAAGGGCTCAAGGAAGCGCTTGAGAAGCATCGCTATCTATACCATGTGGCTGATAAACCAGAGATTTCTGATGAAGCTTATGATTCTCTTCTAAGGGAGCTTGATAATATAGAAAAGGAATATCCAGAACTCATAACTTCTGATAGTCCTACACAGAGAGTGGGTGGTGAGCCATTAAAGGAATTTAAAAAAGTCACACATAAGATTCGTCAATGGTCATTCGACGATGTTTTCGACTTTTCTGAACTTATAAAATGGGAAGAGAAAATAAAGAATTTCATGAGAAAAGGTGGAATTGAGAATGAAAAACTTGAATATTGTTGCGAATTAAAGATTGATGGTTTGAAAATAATACTTGAATATAAGAATGGGAAACTAATACAAGGGGCAACAAGAGGGAACGGCGAAATCGGTGAGGATGTCACTTCTAATATAAAGACAATAAAAAGCATACCACTTTCATTATCCCAAAAAGTAGATATTATAGTCGTTGGTGAGGCATGGATGGGAAAGAAGACTCTTAAGAAAATAAATAAAGAACGTGAAGAAAACAGCGAAGCAGTCTTTGCTAATACTAGAAATCTAGCCGCAGGATCTATACGTCAGCTCGACCCCAAGATCACAGCTTCAAGAGAGCTTGATTCATTTCTCTATGATATTGATTTCTTAAATAATCAGATACCATCTACTCAATCAAAAGAAATAGAATACCTTTCTAAGCTTGGATTTAAGGTAAATCAATATACGAAAGTCTGTAATGACTTAAAAGATATACAAAATTTCTATGAAGAATGGTCTAAAAAAAGACACGATCTAGATTATGAATTGGATGGAATAGTCATAAAGATAAATTCCAAGAAAATTCAAGATGCATTAGGCTTTACTGGTAAATCTCCGAGATGGGGTGTGGCATATAAATTCCAAGCTGAGCAGGTAACTACAATAGTAGAAAACATAATATTACAAATAGGTCGCACAGGAGTTCTTACTCCGGTAGCGCATCTGCGACCTGTGATCGTGTCTGGCTCTACAGTGTCTCGAGCTACATTGCATAATGAAGATGAGATCAAACGTCTCGATGTCCGTATCGGAGATACAGTAATACTTCAAAAAGCTGGAGATGTAATACCCGATATAGTCTCTATTGTAAAAGAATTAAGACCGAAGAATTCAAAGCCATATATCTTTCCTACTCGTGTACCAGCCTGTGGTGGTGATGGAAGGATAGAAAGAATCCCAGGTCAAGCCGCTTGGAGATGTGTTTCAAATGATTCATTTGATCAACAAAAAAGAAAATTCTATCATTTTGTATCTAAAAAATGTTTTGATATTGATGGGCTTGGACCAAAGATTATAGATATTCTTCTAGAAAAAGGGTTAATTTCCACATTTGATGATATTTTTACCCTAAAGAAAGGTGATCTTCTGAATTTACCAAGATTTGCAGAAAAATCTGTAGATAATTTATTGGAATCAATAGAAAAATCCAAAAAGATGAGCCTAGCACGCTTCATCGCTTCATTATCTATTCCTCAAGTCGGTGAAGAGACGGCTTATGATATATCTAGAAATTTCGGTACTGTAGAAAAGATAGCCGAAGCTAAATATGAAGAAATAGAATCAATATATGGTATAGGTCCGATAGTAGCCAGATCTCTTTTTGATTGGTTTAAAGTCGTGGATAATATAGAACTAATAAAGAATTTACTAGAATATATAAGTATTGAAAAGATAAAACAAGAAAATCTAAATTCTCAAAAATTAAAAGGAAAATCGTTTGTTTTTACCGGGACCATGAATATGAATAGAATAAAGGCACAGGATCTTGTAAGATCATTCGGCGGGGAAGTTTCAAGCTCCGTTTCCTCTAAGACTAGCTATATGGTGGCAGGGGAAAATGCTGGATCGAAATTGGATAAGGCCAAGGAATTAGGAATTCAAATCATTTCAGAAGGGCAGTTTTTGGATATGATGAAGTAAAAAAACTTTTATGCTACAATCCTCAATATGATAACTGTTAAAGAAATAGAAAATCTAGCAAATTTGGCCAGAATTAAGCTTGATAATGAAGAAAAAGAAGGCCTAACAAAAGAGATTGATTCTATACTTACATATATTGATCAAATAAAAAAAGCTACTGTTGATATAGATTATACACCAATACCCGGTGCCGTTTCTAATATTTTTCGAAATGATATTATAGAATCCATTTCTAGTGAAGATCGTGAAAGAATATTAAATGAAGCACCCGACAGGGAAGGTGAATTTATTGCTGTAAAGAAAATAATCGCACAAGATTTCGATGAATAATATATATATGATTGATCTCAAAACTCTTACAATAAAAAAGGCTCATGAAGCATTTAAAAAAGGTGATTATACATGTGTAGATCTTACACAAGCGTATCTCAATGAAATTTCAAAAAAGAATAAAGAGATAAATGCATATCTTGAAGTTTTCGATGATGCTATGGAACAGGCGAAAGAGGCAGATAAGAGGTTTGAGGATGGTACTGCTACCCTTCTTACAGGCATTCCATTTGCTATAAAAGATATTATTCTTATAAAAGGATGTATTGCTACAGCAGCATCAAAAATTTTAGAAAATTATCGTGCCACATATGATGCTACAGTTATAGAAAAACTTAAAAAAGAAGGGGTAGTTTTCTTGGGTAGAACAAATATGGATGAATTTGCTTTTGGAAGTTCTACTGAAAATTCAGCATATGGACCAACAAGAAATCCTTATGATATGAGTAGAGTTCCAGGCGGTACTTCTGGTGGGTCGGCCGCTTCTGTCGCTAGTATGATGTCTTTAGTAGCGCTTGGTTCAGATACAGGAGGGTCTGTGCGTCAGCCAGCAGCTCTATGCGGGAATGTCGGACTGAAGCCTACTTATGGTGCAGTATCGCGTTATGGACTTATGGCAGCCGCATCCTCACTTGATCATATTGGTCCAATTACAAAAAATATTTCTGATGCAGAAATTGTCTTTAATACTATAAAAGGGCAAGATATAAAAGATGGAACTACGATCAAAGAAGATACATATAAGACGAAGAGAATAGGGAGAAAGCCGATAATCGGTATACCAAGACATTTTCTAGGTGGTGATGGTATTCATAAAGATGTATTGAAAAATTTCAATGATTCAATTGAAAAATTTAAAAAATTAGGATATGAAGTAAAAGATATTAATCTTCCAAATATTTCATATTCTCTATCCGTGTTTTATATTATCAACTTTGCTGAAGCATCTTCGAATCTTTCTCGTTTCGATAGTGTCCGTTTCGGTCTTCATAAAGATGGGAAAGACGGTATCGATGATTTCTTCGTTACTCGTGGAGTAGGATTTGGAAAAGAGGCAAGAAGGAGAATACTTCTCGGTACCTATATACTTTCATCCGGATATTATGATGCGTATTATAATCGTGCAAATGTTGTACGCAGGATTATCACACAAGATTTCATGAAAGAATTTGAAAAAGTTGATATAATAATGACACCGACCACTCCAGCCCCAGCATTTAAGATCGGTGAGAAGGTCTCTGATCCTGTTGCAATGTATCTTGAAGATATTTTCACTGTTACCGCCGATCTTACGGGTATGCCAGCGATCTCCATTCCATCCGGATTTTCAAAGATTGAAGGAAAGGATTTGCCATTGGGACTGCAGATCACCGCTAGACATGGAGATGAGAGGACACTCTTTGAGGTTGGTAAGGAATTTTTAGGAGAGTGAATTCTAAATAATATATGAATGGACAAACAACAGAAATAGTGAATATACCGGGATTGGATTCTCCATATTATCTTGATCAGATAATCGGATTCATGACTGCATATTATCCGCATCTTTTCGATTGGTTCAAGACTATTTTAGGGATTTTAATTGGTTTATCTATTCCTATTTCATTGATGCTCTTTATCGGTATTATATATACTGTGGAACGTTTGAAGGCTATCAGGACAAAAGAAGCAGATAATTTCGATGCTAAAGTCGATATTGGATATGATGATAAGAAAGGAGATCATGAACTTTCGGAAAAGTGGGAGAAGGTAGACACTCTCATTTCTTCACAAAATCAGAATGATTGGAGACAAGCTATACTTGAAGCTGATATTATGCTTGCTAGTAT
This sequence comes from Patescibacteria group bacterium, assembly GCA_038058815.1. GTDB lineage: Bacteria > Patescibacteriota > Minisyncoccia > Phycocordibacterales > PALSA-1337 > CAIOGI01. The sequence goes on along the minus strand of JBBUAH010000019.1, from coordinate 2,126 downwards.
TCTTACAAAAATGGGGTATAAAGGAGATGGAATCGGCGAGCAGCTTCAACGTGTCGTAAAGGGTGATTTCCAAACCCTCGATCAGGCTTGGGAAGCTCATAAAGTACGAAATATGATTGCTCATGATGGCTCTAATTTCTCTTTAGATCATCATGAGGCTAAGAGGGTGATCAATCTCTATAAGCAGGTTTTCCAAGAGTTTTTCTTTATTTAAGGTCAAGGAAAAATTGAGAAATCGTGCGAGTTTACGGGGAGGAAGCCTTATTTTTTGCCTAGCTTGCGTAGCAAAAAAAAGGACTTCCGACCGCAAGTAAACGAGCCGATTTCTCCTAATAGTAACAAGCCATTAAAAGTCGATTGTGGAAAGATATGCCTTGCACACTACATTGCTTTTATGGTAGTATATGCAAATATAGCGGGGTAGGGTAACAGTAACCCGTCAGGCTCATAACCTGAAAATTGTCGGTGCAATTCCGGCCTCCGCAACAAGTTTAAATCAAGAGTGGCATTTATTGGCATTTTTTGTTATAAATAATCTATGCCGATGTAGCTCAGGTGGCTAGAGCATCTCACTCATAAAGAGAAGGTCCCTGGTTCGAGTCCAGGCATCGGCACCATCTATTCTATTTCAATTGCTTTTTTTCTGTTTTTTGATACATTTACATGACATATGCGGGCGTAGCTCAGCTGGTTAGAGCATCGGCTTGTCAAGCCGAGGGTCGTGGGTTCGAACCCCATCGTCCGCGCAATAGATGTGGTAGAAAATATGCTATAATTTTGTCATGTCAAAGACGAATACAAGCACCTCTCAAATTTCCACAATAAAAATAATTCTTCATTTTATTTTCGCCATTTTGATTGTTTATTTTATTTGGATATCTGGTGGCATGAATAGTTCATTTATTTTCCTTTTACTTTTTCCATTAATTACTTCTACTTTCTATCTCAATAAAAGTATAACCAGAAATATCGCTATTTTTATTACAATAGCCATGATAGCCATGATCATTAGGGGTCATATGGAGATTATGGATAATGAGCTTTTGACAAAGCATATAATTCAGACTGTGTTCATGATGATTACTTCATATTATATTTATAGGATTGTTGTTTTAGCTATACAACATAAAGTTGAAAAAGAAGAAGCGTCAAAGCGTCTGGGAGAAATGGAACAAGTAGATAGACTTAAGCAGGATTTCTTAAGCGTGGCCCAACATCAGCTACGCACACCTCTTTCTGGGGTAAAATGGGTTCTCGAATCAATGAAAGGTGATACGACACTTTCAAGTGATACTATATCTCTTCTTGATGCTGGTCTTATTCGTGTGAAAGACTCTATTGCTATTATAAACAATATGTTGAAGACGGTGGAAGATAATAGTGGCTTACTTACTCTTGAAAAAGAACCTACAGATATAGTCGGAATATTGCAAGCATTGATTGCTGAATTAAACTTTATTGCCCTTAAGAAAAATAGCAAAGTGATTTTTACAAGTCCACAATCCCTGATTATATTTGCTGATAGAGATAAACTAAAGGCTGCAATCAATAATATTATTGACAATGCATTGAAATATTCTCCGAATAGTGTAGTAAATGTTTCTATAGAAGAAAATGAAAAAGACGTTTCGGTCACAGTCAAAGATAATGGAATAGGTATATCGAAGGATGATTTGCCATATGTATTCGAAAGACTTCATCGTGGAAAGAATGCAGTAATGATAGAACCAGATGAAAGTGGGGTGGGATTATATACTTCAAAGAGAATAATCGATCTTCATGGGGGTAGTATTTCCGTCGTCTCTGATTTAGGCAAAGGAACGACTGTTAAGGTGGCTTTACCTAAGTGATTGAAAACATTCTTCAAATAGTCTATTCTTAAATCTGTGCCGACGTAGCTCGGTTGGTAGAGCACCCCATTGGTAATGGGGAGGCCATCGGTTCGATCCCGATCGTCGGCTCCAGTTTCGTACAAAAAGGAAAAGAACTATCAAAGGAGTGAGCGTGTCTGCGACACGCCCACTCCATCTTTGATATTTCCGACAAAAATCGGGTTAAGGAGTGGTTATATGATTCCGCTCGAACTTACTTTATCAAAAATTCGTGAAGATTCCTAATCGCACGCG
>JBBUAH010000018.1:3987-27697 GCA_038058815.1 Patescibacteria group bacterium | reverse complement strand
CGACAAATAATGAACTGCCAATGTAACCAGTGCCGTGTACTGACAAAAGATTGCTAGGCGTCGTCGTCCCTACCCCCACATTACCACTCGAAAGAATAGAGAGAACACTAGCAGAACTTGGACCGAAAAATTCAGCAATCTTACCGATACCATTTTGAACAATAGTCAAGAAAGTCGATGCTGTGCTTGTAGAGTTTATAGCATCAGATCTTAAGAATTGTTCACTGGAAAGATTATCGAGAGTATCAGCTACGAAAGCCGAAGGAACGGTACCGATAATTTTCCTAGGAGTCATTTCACTATCACTTTCAATCTTTACACCAAGATAGAGAGCCTGATTAAAATTAACACTAGCCAAAGAAGTATTAGCGCCGAGCATCACACTAAAAAGTCCATTTGTTACTTGTATCCTATTAGAACCAGTCAGAGTTTCTGTCCAAATGGCTGTACTGCCAGTGGATGTGGTATAAAGTTTAAACTCCATATTGTACATACCATCAGTTACAGCTTCATTAGAGGCATCAGTGAGTTTGCCTTGATAGTTTATTTGTTTATTCATCACAGCATAAGCTCTTGGAATATATACAAAAGTACTACTTATTACTATGATTAGTACAAGAAATGTCGACAATATTTTTTTGTAAATATTATTGTATTTCATTATCTTTTTCTTTCATTTTATTCTGATGAATCTTTACAAATAAAACCAAAATCGTAAGCATTATGAATGATAGGAGTAGGAAATTTTTATCAAGAACTATTTTATTTCCAAATAAATCTTGAACCGAATCGAATACCAATGCTTTCAAACTACCAGTCAATCTCTTCAATCCCTGATTCTTATAATCCAAAATCATAATACTCAGTCCATACTTTCCACTTTTACCTAGAGGAGCGATCGTCGCTTCATAGGCTGTCTTATCTTCATTGACTCTAAGTAAGAATGGGAAAATCTGTGTAGGATCATCTGGATCTATAAGTGTAATAGCTATTGTCTTCAATATTTCCGGCACTTTATTGTATCTTAGAGATATGGTGAGATTTTTTGAACCATCGATCACTATAGTATCTCCAATATTTGATAATTTTCTTCCATCTTGTATAAAGTCGAAATCAAGAAGTGAAAGTTTCTTTATATCTGGATGAACATTTTCCAGTATGGATATATTTGCGAATATATCAGTAGAAGTAGCTATGACTATTTCCCCCTCTCTTATAATTCTTGCCGTAGCTAAAGCTCCTGAAGAATAATTCCCGAGTGAATTTTTAGCAAAGATTGCATAATAATATCTTTTACCCACCTCTACGTCATAGTCAATGAAATTTTCTGCATTCCCCTCAAAAATTATCTCTCCATCATTTATATCTCCTGGGAAAAATTTATCTGATTTTATTATTACAACAGAATCAATATTAGAATCTTCAGGAATTTTCCAGGTGAGCATGATATTATTTTCCCTTGCAGTAGCTTTAAAGTCTTTAACGTTAGGCACTACCCGCTGAGATGATTTACTTTCACCATGATCTCTAGAACCAGTCTGTAATACCACAACAGAATCTATTTGTTGATATCCAGCTCTTACCTTATGCGTATTACCAGAAGAATCACCCGTAGCTATTTCACCTACTGTATCTTCAATGATATATGAACCTGATGAAGATCTAGCTCCACCAAAATTCATACTATCACTTTGAATTTTATATTTTGAACTAGACATCACCTGTGCGGAAGCAAAATAAATTGGAAATATAAACCCTGATATTAAGATGAATGAAATTATGAATTTTATATTTTTAAAAAATATCATTTTAGTTTTTTACTGGTACCAAAACATAAACGAAATCATCACCCTTCGCTTTCTTGAACACTGGAGTGATCACTCCTGCTGTACCACTTTTATCTGGCTTTATCATAATCTCATCAGAAAAAGAATCTCGTATCTTCTGCTTCATGATTTCATCTTGCTCTTCTGAATGTGAAGATGGGACCACAGCGATTCCATTGAATCGTTGTGTTTGACTTTGTGATGGTACTTCGACAGCGACCTTCGATGACTCTGAAGTGATGAGTCTGACTGCGAAATTTGATACTTCATTAAATCTTTTACTTAAAATATTTTTTATCTTTGATGAAGAACTGAAAGAAAAAGAAGAAACAAAAATTAGTATTGCCATCAATAAAATATATTTCAAATTTGAAGAAGAAATCTTCGGAGTATTGATAGATAAATATTCAGAAACAGAAGAAGGGATATTCTTTGCAGAGAAAGATGCTGGAACAAAAGCGATTTGCTTCTGTAGTATCGGAATAAATGGAGCATTTTCGAATTCGTATTTCAATGGTGCCGGTAAAACAATTTCTCTTGGAGATTCTAGTATAGGTTCATCAATATGAATTGGAGATGATAATAATAAAACTGGTGATTCCTCCTTTCCTAGATTCTGAATATTTGCATTATAAAATTTTTTAGCATATCTTCTTTTCTCTCTACTTTTATTTTTCAAACTTTCATTCATTGAAGACTTATGATTTATAATTGATTTCTCAGTCACAAACCAAGATCTTCCGACTATTTGACAATCAAGCTTACCCGCTCTACAAAGCTGACCGACATAGTCACTAGTATAGCCAAAGAGCTCCTGAACTCGTCTTGCCGAGATATAACTTTTATCTTGTAGAATAAGAGTATCTTTCATATTTACTATGCACATAATTATATCCTATCTCGGCAAATTTTTTATTAAAAAATGTGGATAAAGTCATGAATTAAAATATGCAAGATAAAGAGAGTCGAAAGACTATAAAAATGAAAGAAATAGATAAAAAGATAATAGAAAAGATTATAATCAACTATTAAATAAAGGATAACAACAGAATATTGAAAATAGCCAATGAAAAATAGTATTCAAAGAAAAAAATAAATATCAACTCTAATGATATATAATAAGACCATCCGAGATGATTATATTTTAAGCCAAGATTTTAATAGAAATTGGATAAAATCTTAAACAAATATTTATTAAAATGTTCAATAGAAACAGTGAAAAGAAAAAGAAAGTTCATGATTTTTAAAGATATAAAGTAAATATTGGGGAAAAAATAAATAATAATGAAAATTTAAGCCTTTAAAATGCGATATAGGCGATTTAAATTTTTTATATGATAAAAGGCTAATGAAATAAATTAAAAAAATATTTAATTTTAATAAAATATTTTTAACATTCTATTAAAAATTAATTCGCTGTGTAAAAATCTAATAAATTAAGTTAATTTTATAGATATTGATACTGTTGATAAATCATTAGTAGACATTAATAGATATGTTATAATGTATATCAATGTTTACTAATATATATCAATATGGAAAATAAATATATAACTATAAAGCAAGCAGCAAAAATATTAGGAGTTTCTACTCTTACATTGAGAAATTGGGACAATAGCGGAAAGTTCGAAGCTGGAAGACACCCTATAAGTAATTATAGGGTTTATAATATTTCAGATATTGAGGCGCTATTATCTGAAATGGAGGTCGGAAGAGGTCGTCCTAGACCACTTAAGAAAGATATAAAGAAGCTAATAGTGAAGCATCTTACTGATTAGCCTATAATTTCTATAATAATTTTCTTAAGTAATTCTGGATTTATAGATCCCTTCGCCATCTTCATTCCCTGCCCTATGAGGAATTGTAATGCTACAGTTTTTCCTTTTTTATAATCCTCTACGACACTTTTATTTTTCTCAATAATTTCTTTTACAATATTTTTTATTTCTCCCTCATCACTTTTCTGTATTAAATTATTTTTTTCTGCAATTTCTCTCGGATCTGAATTATATTTAATTGTTAATTCCATAACACTTTTAGCACTGGAAGATGAAAGTAATTTCTCATCAATCATTTTCATTATTACAGAAAAATATTTTGGACTGATTGAATCTATTTTTAAACCTTCTTTTAATAAACCTAGATATACATTTAGAATATAGTCTTTTGCTAATTTTACTATTTTCGAATCCTTCTTTATTACTTCTTCGAAATATTTAGCGACTTCTGTCTGCTCCACAAAGACAGTGGCTTCCTTGGAAGTCATTTTGAAATCTTTTATGAACCTTTCTCTCTTCTGCCATGGAAGCTCTGGTAATTCTTTCATAATCTTTCCCCTACTGAATTCTTCTATCTCTTTTATTTTCAATTTCGGAATATCTGGATCAGGGAAATATCTATAATCATGAGAACTTTCCTTTTTTCTCTGTGAGAATGTCTCTCCTTTATTTTCATCCCAACCTCTAGTTTCTTGTTCTATACTTCCCCCTTTTTCCAAGATTCCTATTTGTCTGGATATTTCATATGCAATAGCTTTCTCTAAAGCCTTGAAAGAGTTTAAATTTTTTATTTCAGTTTTCGTACCAAATTTCTTATGATCAGAACTTACAGAAATATTCGCTTCGACTCTCATTTCTCCTTTTTCCATATTGGCCTCCCCTGCCCCGATATAGCGTAGGAGTAATTGGAGTTCTTTCGCAAAAAACACTGCGGTCTCTGCATTATGTATCACAGGTTCAGTGACAAGCTCCATAAGCGGTATTCCTGATCTATTGAAATTTATTAGACTTTTCTTATGAGTATCATGAGTGGACTGAGCTGTATCTTCTTCCAGATGAATGCGAGTAAGCTTCACCCCCGCAAGCTCTCCACCTTTTATAAGTGGATACTTATATTGACTAATCTGATACCCTTTTGGAATATCTGGATAGAAATAGTTTTTTCTATCCCATTCTGTAAAATCTGCTATATCCCCTTTTACGGCATATCCCATTTTTAATACATATTTTATTGCCTCTTTATTTAAAACAGGCAAAGTCCCCGGATGCCCCATACAAATAGGGCAAATATTGATATTCGGTTTATCTTCATCGGGATTGTTCTTGCATGAACAAAACATTTTCGATGCTGTCTTAAGTTCAGCATGTATTTCAAGACCAATAGTAGCTTCATATTTTTCCATTAAGGTAATACTATCAAAAATGAATTATTTTCTCAATCTTTTCACTATTTCATCAGATAATTTTTTAATTGAATCATCATCTAAGACGGTCACGGCTAATATATCTTTATTGTATTTATTTAATTTCTTAATGGCTTTCTGTACCTCTTTTTCATCTATCATATCTGTCTTTGTAAAAATAATCGTTTCCTCCTTATCATCTAATCCCTCGCCATATTTTTTCAATTCATCACGAATGGTTTTATAAGCATCAACAATCGTATCACTCTCTAGCGAAATCAAATGCAAAATTCTCTTTGTTCTCTTTATATGTCTAAGGAATTTATGACCCAATCCTTTCCCTTCTGAAGCTCCTTCTATAAGTCCTGGAATATCTGCAAGGATGAACCCCCCTGAAAGTGCCCCGAGATTCGGCTCTAGAGTGGTAAAAGCATAGCTACCGACTTCCGCACGTGCATTCGTAAGAGCATTAAGGAGACTGGATTTCCCGGCGTTTGGAAGACCGACAAATCCTGCATCAGCGACAAGTTCGAGTTCAATATGAAAATCTGCTTCTTCTCCCGGCTTTCCCGGAGTCGATTCCTTGGGGGTGACATTTGTAGAAGCCTTGAAATGTTCATTACCAAGTCCTCCATGTCCACCCTTCAAAATCATGATTTTATCATTTTCATTTAAAAGATTGAATTGGCGAGATGTACGGCTATCAGTAATGACAGAACCGATAGGAATATCAATAATGAGATCCTTTCCATCTTTTCCATGCATACTATTTCTCATTCCATCTTCACCTTTCTCTGATTCGAATTTTTTTATATTTCGATACCTAGCTAGAATACTAAGATCACGAATAGCGCGTACATATACATCACCACCTTTTCCACCATTCCCTCCGGCTGCACCAGCAAAATCCTTACCCTTCTCATGACGCCAGCGCACTACACCCTGGCCACCATTTCCAGCTTTAATATGAAATGTTAAATCATCAATAAATGCCATATATTATGGAGGTCACTCTATCATCCACGAGAACCTTTGTAAATCTCAAGCAAGGCAAATAGTAAAGCGATCATAAGAGGACCTGCGATAAATCCAATAGGACCAAAGAATGCGAGACCTCCTATAACGGAAAGAAGTATAATGAAGGGATGAATGTGTACACCACGATTCACAAGTATTGGACCGAGATAATTGTCAATAAGTCCGACAGCTACCATACCCCAGATAAGAAGACCTAATGCATAAAGATTTGTACTTGTAAAAAAAAGATATAGAATTCCAGGAATCAAGACTAAAGATGTACCAATACCGGGAATAAGTGCAGAGATGACAGCGAAACTTCCCCATAAAGCAGGATTTGGCACTCCAAAAATGAAGAATCCTAATCCAGTAATAATCCCCTGTATCACACTTACCACCAGAGATCCAGCCACCACAGATCGGATAGCTTGTTTTAATTTGGTGAAAATCAATTCATCATAATGATCAAGTAAAGGACTCATAGAAATCAAATCTCTTTTCAACTTTCCTCCATCTCGAAGAAGATAGAATAGAGCGAAAAGCATAATAAATATCTGCAATGCGAGCTTCGTCACACTTGAGAAGATGGTATCGAGATTTGCAAATGACCATTCCAAGAAATTCTGAACGTAAGTCGTAATATTTAAAGAATCGAAATTATAGGCAGGAAATACATTGAAAAGTTTGTCTGCAAAAGTTTGAGATAATGTATTTAAGGTATTTATGATCTGTGCCCTTTGACCTTCTTCTGTGAGACTGAAATATAGATGCTCACTTTCTACATAGATTTGCTTACCTAGAAAGATAAGAGGAGTGACGATCAATATAGCAACTACAAGTAAAGTAACAAATGATGAAAATGAACTCGCTTGATTTCCACCAGAGAAAATCTTAGATACCCATCTATGTAAAGGTCGAAATATAACAGAGAAAACCAAAGCCAAGAGTAAAGAAGTCAAGTATGGAAGAAAGATCAAGATAGTCAGGATAACAGCCCCCACTAAGATTACTAAGAAAAAATAATGTTGAGTTTTATTTTCCATGGCATTTTTTATATTTTTTACCTGATCCACAAGGGCACAGATCATTTCTTCCTACTTCAGGTTTTTTCTTTGCTGGAATTTGATTGCTCTTTATACCACCATCTCCCCCTCCGATCATTTGAGCTTGATCATGCACTTCCTTTAATTCTACTACTTCTGGTGTAATAATGCCACCAGCAATATGTGGTAAAAGTTTTAAGATTTGACTATTTATAATTATCTGCATTTCTTTAAACAATCTTAAACCTTCCTTCTTGTATTCTACTAGAGGATCTCTCTGGCCATAAGCACGTAAATTCACACTTGATCGAGTATAATCCATAATCTCCAGATGCTCTACCCAGAACATATCTATGCTTTGAAGCATTAATTGGCGAGCTGTATTGAAGAATTTTTCTTTTCCTATCTTAATTATTTTATCTTCAATTACTTTTTTCATATCGGTATCTTCACCGACCACTTCCATAAGTTTGACTTCGACTTCTTCAATAGTACCAAGTAATATATTTCTTCGACGTTCATACACCATTTTTCTTTGATGATTTAGAACATCATCATATTCTAGAATATGTTTACGTGAATCGAAATTGAAACCTTCTATCTTCGTCTGTGCTGTCTCTAGAGATTTAGTGATTATACGATTTTCTATTGGCTCATCATCTGCCACTCCTAGTCTTCCCATAAGATTTTTAATAGTATCAGATGCAAAAATTCTCATAAGTGAATCCTCAAGAGAAACGAAGAATTGTGTAGCTCCGGGATCACCCTGTCTTCCAGAACGGCCTCTAAGCTGATTATCTATTCGTCTTGCTTCATGTCTTTCAGTACCAAGTACGAAAAGTCCACCAAAAGATTTCACTTCTTCATAAAATTCCTTTGAGCCAGGATTTCCTCCAAGTCTTATATCCACACCTCTTCCGGCCATATTTGTAGCAATAGTTACCCCACCTTTTTTTCCCGCTTGAGCTATGATCTCTCCTTCTCTTTCATGATTCTTAGCATTTAGAATCTCATGAGGAACTCCTTCAGCTTTTAGAAATTCTGATAGAACTTCATTTTTTTCAATAGATACTGTACCGACAAGTACTGGTTGCCCCTTCTTATTAAGCTCTTTGACTTTTCTAGCTATGGCCTTAAACTTCCCTATTTCTGTTTGGAAAATAAGATCATTATGATCAGTCCTTGCTCCAGGTCGATTCGTCGGTACCATCACAGTTTCCAATCCATAGACTTTATAAAACTCTTCACTAGAAGTGGCTGCTGTACCTGTCATTCCAGAAAGCTTTTTATATAATCTGAAATAATTTTGAAATGTAATAGATGCGAAAGTTCTAGATTCCTTCTGCACTGGCACTCCTTCCTTGGCCTCTATAGCTTGATGAAGCCCTTCTGACCATCGTCTCCCCGGCTGAAGTCTTCCGGTGAAAGTATCTACTATGACTATTTGATTTTCTTTTATGACATATTCTGTATTCAAATTAAACAATGCCTTGGCTCGCACGGCAGTCTCTAAATGATGCACATATTTTATTCCTTTTTCTGTATAGATATTTTCCACTCCAAGCTTTTTCTCTGCTTTTTCTATGCCCTTTGGTGTTAAGGAAATTGTCCTCTGCTTCTCATCGACAGTATAATCATCTTCTTTTATAAAATCTCTGACTAATGTCGCAAAAATTTGATACAGATTTTCTGAATCTGTGGTAGGAGAAGAGATAATGAGCGGAGTACGAGCTTCATCTATAAGAATAGAGTCTATTTCATCGACAATAGCATAATTAAATGGTCTTTGGCGAAGTGCTCTGGCTTCATATTCTAAATTGTCTCGAAGATAATCAAAACCAAATTCATTATTTGTTCCATAAGTAATATCTGCTTCATATGCTTCTCTTCTAGTCACTGGCCGTAGAAATTCATGAACAACTTTAAATGACCCTAGATTATCTCTTTCTGCATCTTGATTCTTATCAGTATGTAAAGGATCGTAGAGAAAAGAAGATTCATGATTGATCACTCCTACAGAAAGTCCTAGGAAATTATAAATCTGGCCCATCCATGCTGCATCACGTCTAGAAAGATAATCATTCACCGTTACCACATGTACCCCTTTTCCAGAAAGACCATTTAGATATGCCGGCAATGTCGCCACTAAAGTCTTTCCCTCTCCTGTTCTCATTTCCGAAATACTTCCACTATGGAGAATAGCTCCACCGATTATCTGTACATCGAAATGCCTTTGCTTCAAAACTCTTTTTGATGCTTCTCTCACCACCGCGAAAGCTTCAGATAAAATATCATCTAGTGTTTCACCTTTTTCAATTCTAGATTTAAATTCTACTGTCTTAGCCCTCAATTCATCATCCGACAATGCGGAAATAGCAGATTCCAAAACATTCACTTTCGGAACAATAGGTTCATATTTCTTCAATGCCTTCTTATTTTCATCGCCAAATAGGCTTTTCAATGATTTTACTAGCGAAAATGCCATAGTAGAGGCAACTATACCACATATTCCACTTCCGTTTCAATCTCTATACCTGTTTTTTCATAGACACTATCTACCATTTTTTGAGCAAGATTTATAATCTCTTCTGCTTTAGCATTGCCATAGTTTATAAGTACCAATGCTTGATTCTTATATGTTCCGACATTTCCTTTTTTCACTCCACGGAAGCCACAAACATTATCCAATATCCACGCTATGGGTATTTTCACTTTCTTATCATTCGCAGGGCGAATTATCATTTCTGGATATTTAGCTAACAATTCCTTAGCTTTCACTTGAGATACGACGACATTCTTGAAAAAAGATCCTGCTGTGCCGTATTTCTTCAAATCAGGTAATTTCCTATTCCTTATTTCTATGATTGCCTCACGTATTTGTTTTAAATTTGGCTTTTCTATTTTCTTAAATAAGAAATAATCTTGTAAATCTTTGTAATCATAATTAATTTTACCTTTTTTATTTAAAAGAAAAGTTACAGATATTATGACAAACCGATTTGGTTCTTTCTTAAATATACTATCTCTATATGAAAATTTGCATTCTGAATTTTTAAAAGTTTTATATTGATCTTTTTGAATATCGAGTACATATACACTTTCTATAATATTTTCAACTTCGATTCCATAAGCTCCAATATTCTGCATAGGTGAAGCGCCCACAGTGCCGGGAATAAGGGAAAGATTTTCCAAACCATATAATCCTCTTTCGACAGTCTGCCCCACAAAAGCGTCCCAATCCTCCCCCGCGCGCACAGTAACTCTTATATTATCTCCATCTTCCGCGTATTCGATCCCTTTCATTTCCATCTTTATGACTAATCCAGAAAAGCCATTATCTGATACGAGAATATTCGATCCACCTCCGAGTATAAATATTTTTAATTTATTCTTCTTGGAAAAATTGATTGCTTCTATAAGCTCATCTTCATTTTTAACAAGACAAAAAAAGCGGGCATATCCCCCGATTTTAAATGTCGTGAATTCTTTTAATGATATATTTTCTTGTATTTTCATTTCGTTTGCGCCAAGTGTTGGCGAACGGGTGTTAGCTCCAAATATAATGTCTAAATTAAAATGTGAGTACAGCCGTCCGCCATCACTTGGAACAACCTGCACTCATTATAGTAAAATTCTTTATTGCATACAAGTGGATCTATTCCCCCAAAACGCAAAATCCTTCCGAGGAAGGACCTTACGTAGACATTCTATTGGTATACTAAACAACTAAGCTTAAAGCCTTTTAGTACTCACACATGGCATATTATACACCATCCGTGAAAATATGCAATCCTTAAAAATCGCGCGAGCCTACGGGGAGAAAGATATTTGAAAAATTGAGACTCGGCACGGTGAGGAGGTCTTTTATTTTTCGCTTGCGAACAAATAAAAGAGCCTCCGAACGCAAGTCGACGAGTCCAATTTTTCCTATTGTAAAGGATTTTTTCCCTCTTGAATTTGTTTTATTAGTGCATCGACTTGATCCTTGGCTTCTGGAAATTTTTCTTTTATTAGACGCAATTCTGAAATAGCGAGATATGATTGATTATTGGCCATATATGTTGCAGCTAAAGAAACATACATTTGAACATCAGTAGGATTCTGTAATACTAATTGTTTATAAATCTCAATCACTCTATTAAATTGTTTTTTTGAGGCGTAAATAGATATAACCTGTTCATTTATAAATAATGTTGGATCATCGCCAAACATCTCCCTTGCTTTTTTTTCTTCACCATTACCGATAAGAACTAAAACATAAATTGACTTTGATTTGGGATTATCTTCCGCATCTTCATAAGCTTTCTTTATCAATTCTAGAGCTTCTTTTATTTTATTTGAATTTACATAATTATTTACAAGATCAAATGTAATTGATTGTTTGGCTGGAGAAAGCTCATGAGCTCTTTCCAATAAAGGTCTGCCATTGTTCCAATCTCCAACATTATTGAAGAATGTACCACTAAGAATAAAGACTCTGGCATCGTTGGGAGCGATAATAATCTGATTTTCTATTTCTTTTTTAGTTAAATTATAGAAATCAGTTTTAATTTGTGATGGAACATTACTTCCGATAATTCTACTTGAACATGATATGAGCTGTTCCCTGGCTTCTTGATTTATAGTATATGAATTTATTTTAAGAGCATTTTCAAAAAATTGCGTAGAAAGATTTTTACTGTCTATACATGAATAAAGAGCTTTTATAAGTCTAGAATTAGCTTGTATTACACGAATATTGACGAAATAGAAAGTAAGACCGAAAAGTATAATAATTATTGGAACAGAAATATAATTCTGCACTGTTATACTATCTTCTGATCTTGATATAGTAGAACTTCCAAGCCATGAATATTTCTTACCATCCTTGAAAGAATGTACGAAAGCCAAGAAAGTGAAAAACATGACATAGCTAGTCTGATTATCAAAGACGAAAATATTATGCATTCCATATCCGATAATAAGGCCTATGAGTATTGATTTTTGTCCTATAGTTAAATCGCTTTTACAAATATAGATAAGAGAAATTATATATAAAGCCAAATAAGATATAAGCCCTAGAAGACCTCCGGCTACAAGCCAATCAATAAAGACACTATGCGCACGGTCGAACCATTGCTCATGTGCCCACATCTTCGGATTATAATATTCATTGAAAATATAATTAAAATTTTCCTGACCCCAGCCGAATATTGCAGTTTTTGGATTTTCAAAGACACCCTTGAGAGCCATCGGCCAGACATATCCTCTAGCTTGGGTCTTCACATCTGAAATAGAGATGGTCGCTATACGGCCAAGCACTTGATTATTTTTTATCCATTCTGCATTTCTATTGAAATAAAATAGAACACTTAAAATAATAACAGCGAGCATTATTCCACTGACTATCATACGAGAACGATTTGATTGCCCCTTTTCCTTTCGGCCAAAGATAATATAGATAACACAAGATATAAAAATTGCTCCTATCCAGCCTAGAATAGTACCTCGAGTAGCCGTCTGAAACATTATAAAAGAAAAGAAAATTGCAAGGAATGAATATATTCCTATTAAGATTTTACTTTTTCTAGAAAAAACAACAATAGCCATATATCCCGCAATGAATGCATTTATAAGCATATAAACGGCCATGTATGCAGAGTTTCCTAAAGAAGCATCCACGCGCGTGGAACCTTGATGAATATCTGCCCAGCCGAGGGATTGGAATAATCCATATACGGAAACAATAGTGCCAGCAAAAAGAATAATATTTAAAAATCTAAACCAATCTTTCTTTACGATTTCTCCAGAACCGAAAACACTAGAAAGTACCATAAAATATGCCCAGAGATGTGCAATAGTCATGAAGCCTTCCATTCTTTCAGAATTTGACCAAATACTACGGAGAGGATTCACACCAAGAAGATCAGTAATAAGGACAACTAAAGCAAAAACAGTGACAAAAATAGTAATAGTATTCACACGAGGAGCTACACTTCTATCACTACCCGCCACTGAAGTCCCCTTTTCTCGAAGAACAAGCACAAGCCAAAACACAAAAATAATTTCCACAATAATTCTAAAAGCAAAGGCCTTACCAGTTATAAAAGGAAAAAATAGTAGATTAGCAACATATAAAGGAATAAAAGGAACAATTGCCAAACCAGTAATAATCGTGTATTTAATGATTGTGTTTATTGTGTTTTGCATATTTTGCATAATAAGAGCATGATAGCATAATTATTTATTCTTGAAAAAATTCACCCAGTCACGCAGAAAATCTGAACTGCTCCATTTTTTATCAAGACCAATTCCTGAAATAACTTTAATATTATATTTTTCGCAAGTTTTCCATTCAGGAATCGTGGAAGCATCAATCCTGTCTCCTCCTTTTGTAAAAATATGAGGTTTTATTCTACTAAGAGCTACAGACACGGTTTGATCATTTTCTATTTCAAAAGGAATAACATAATCAACACCTTTAATATAAGAAACAATATGACATCTTGTTTCTAGATCCATAAAAGATCGACCCTTCTTAGTTTTTAGAAAATTATCACCATTTACTATTACAACTAAAGTATCACCATATTTTTTCGATTGATAAAGACATGAGATATGGCCTGGATGAATAGGGTCAAAACCTCCAGAAGTGCAGACTATTTTTCCCAGCAATTTACCTTTTTTAGAACTATCTCCTGAACGGAGTTTCTCAAATTTTTCAAAAGATATAATGGGAGCGAGTATCATATAATGATGGGATTAGTTTATCATAATTCATTATTTAAATACAACTAATTGACACCTTTTGACACCTATGCTAATCTTTTGATTATATGGCAGAAGAAATTAAACCATTGGGAGTCTATACAACAAAAGAAACAAAAAAAGTATTGAAAATTAGTGACAGTACAATAAAAAGACTTCTGAAAAAGGGTCTAATTCGTGCAAATAAAGTAGGGGGACAATATCGTATTTTAGGAAAAGAGATATTAAGACTGGTATCACCGAAGCTTGAAAAAGATGCAGTGAAATCTTATTTAAAAATAAAAGAGAAAGTGGTTAATAAAATAAACAAATGGTAAATAAAAAATACAAAAAAAAAGCTCTCATTTTTGGTATAACTGGACAAGATGGTTCTTATTTAGCCGAATTATTACTTAAAAAAGGTTATGAGGTTCATGGTATGAAGCGTAGAACATCACTATTCAATACAAGTCGCCTGGACCATCTTTTTATCGATCGACGAGAAAGAGAAGCTAAACTTTTTTTACATTATGGTGACTTATCAGACAGTTCAAGTATTTCTAGAATTATCGAATTAGTTAAGCCGGATGAAATATATAATCTGGGAGCACAAAGCCATGTCAGAATAAGCTTTGAAATCCCTGAATATACAACTGATATAGATGCTACGGGAACGCTTAGAATTCTTGAAACTATTAAGAGAATAGGGATAAAAACAAAATTCTATCAGGCATCATCTTCAGAAATGTTTGGAAAAGTTCAAGAAATACCACAAAAAGAAACAACTCCATTTTATCCACAATCTCCTTATGGTTGCGCAAAACTCTATTCTTTTTGGATTACAAAAAACTATCGTGAAAGTTATGGTCTTTATGCAGTAAATGGTATTCTCTTTAATCATGAATCACCGAGACGTGGGGAAAATTTTGTTACTCGTAAAATTACAAAGGGATTAGCTAGAATCAAACTTGGCTTAGATAAAAAGCTTTATTTGGGAAATCTTGATGCAAAAAGAGATTGGGGATATGCTAAAGATTATGTATATGGTATGTGGCTGATGCTTCAACAAGATAAACCAGATGATTATATACTTGCCACAAATGAAACTCATACTGTACGTGAATTTGTTGAAGAATGTGCAAAAATATTTGGCATGGATATACAATGGGAAGGTAAAGGAGTTAAAGAAATCGGTATTGATAAAAAAACGGGTAAAACAATTATTGAAATTGATGCTTGGGGTTTATATAGACCGACTGAAATAGATATCCTTATCGGTGATTATTCAAAGGCAGAAAAGGAATTGGGTTGGAAACCGAAAGTTACATTCAAGAAATTAGCGAAAATTATGTGTGAATATGATCTAAAAGAAGAAATTAAAAAAAAGCAATATGAATAAAACTGCAAAAATTTATATAGCGGGTCATACTGGGCTTGCAGGTTCAGCCATATTGAGACTGTTTAAAAAAAGTGGCTATACAAATATGATTTTGAAAACTCATGAAGAATTAGATTTGCTTGATCAAAAAAAGACATTCGAATTTTTTATGAAAGAAAAACCCGAATATGTTTTTGTTGCTGCCGCAAAAGTTGGAGGTATAATGGCAAATAAAACTTATCCAGGAACTTTTATATATGAAAATTTACAAATAGAATGCAATATTATAGAAGGAGCCAGAAAATTTGGAGTGAAAAAATTGCTCTTTCTTGGAAGTTCTTGTATTTATCCTAGATTTGCAAAACAACCAATAATTGAATCTGCCCTTCTTAGTGGTGAACTTGAACCAACTAATCAAGCCTATGGAGTCGGAAAGATTGGAGGAATTATTCTCTGTCAATCATATAATGAACAATATGGTACTAATTTTATTAGTGTAATGCCAACAAATCTTTACGGACCAAATGATAATTTTGATCCACAAAATTCACATGTAGTTGCAGCTTTTTTCAATAAATTTCATAAAGCCAAGGTAGATAATATACCAGAAATTACACTCTGGGGAACTGGCAAGCCCAAAAGAGAATTTCTACATTCAGATGACTTGGCTGATGCTTGTCTTTTCTTAATGAAAAATTATGACTCTAATGAAATTATAAATATAGGTACTGGGAAAGATGTAACAATAAAAGAATTAACATCAGAAATAAGTAAAATCATCGGTTTTAAGGGGAAAATAATATGGGATAAAGACAAACCAGATGGTTCTCCTAGAAAACTCTTAAATGTATCAAAAATCCACAAATTAGGTTGGAAACATAAAATTAGCCTTAATAAGGGATTAGGTGATACATATGAATGGTATAAAAAATATGTTAAATAAAAATACTCAACATAAAGTCCCACTGATAAAAAATACTTTTATTAATGAAAAAAATGCCCGGAAAGATTTGGCAAAGTTTATTATTAATACAAAAAAACTCAGTATGGATGAACAATGTTTTCTATTTGAAAAATCTTTCGCTAAAAAACAAAAAAGAGAGGATGCAATACTTTTTAATAGTGGCGCTAGTGCAAATCTAGCTATGCTACAGGCATTAAAAAATCTAGACTGGTTGAAAAATGGCGACAAGGTTGGTTTTTCTGCTGTCACATGGTCCACAAATGTAATGCCTATTCTCCAAATGGGTCTCGGGGCCATTCCTATAGATTGTGAACCTAGTACTTTAAATAGTATGTCTGGGCACGCTATTTCAAGACTTGAAAAAGAAAATTGTAAAGTATTTTTTATAACAAATGTATTGGGATTTACGGGTGATTTGGACAAAATTGAATCCGAATGTAAAAAGAGAAATATAATTGTTTTAGAGGATAATTGCGAATCATTAGGCACAGAATTGCATAAGGGAAAAGCCGGAAACTTTAGTCTGGCTTCAAGTTTTTCATTTTTTGTCGCTCATCATATGTCCACGATTGAAGGAGGAATGGTATGTACAGATAATCATGAATTAGCTGAAATGCTAAGAATAGTTAGAGCAAATGGTTGGGATAAGAATCTTCATCCAGAAAGGCAAAAACACTGGAGAAATAAACATGGAATTGAATCAGATTTTCATGCAAAATATACTTTTTATGATCTTGGTTTTAATATGAGACCTACAGAAATTACCGGTTTTTTAGGATTACATCAAATAAAGCATCTTGATAAAACAATAAAAGTAAGAGAGAAGAATTTTGAAAAAATAAATGAGTTTATAAAAGAGAATAAAGATTTCATAGATTTAGATTGGTCACATATAAAAACTCTTTCGGCTTTTGCTATTCCGTTTGTATGTAAAACCCCAGCATTAAGACATAAATATATAGAGATTTTTAAAAAAGCTGGAATAGAAATAAGACCAATGATTGCTGGGAATATGCAGAAACAACCATTTTATAAAAAATATATACAAAAAGAATTCAACTTACAAGGAGCAGATATACTCCATCACAATGCATTTTACTGTGGAAACTGTCCTGACTATACAGATAAGGAAATACAGATAATTATTGATTGCATAAAAAATCAAGATAAAATTATTTGACACCTTTTGACACTTTTGTTAATATATTATTAAATGGAAAAGAACCAGACACAACTTCCAATAACTATAATAAGACCTAAAAAAACATTTTCTCTAAATGATTTCAGAGAGATCTGGAATTATCGAGAACTTCTTTATTTCTTCACATGGCGTGACCTTAAGGTTCGCTATAAACAAACTTTTATTGGTGCTGCATGGGCAATACTTCAGCCATTTATAACTATGGTTGTATTTACAGTATTCTTTGGAAAACTTGCCCAAATGCCATCAGACGGTGTCCCTTATCCGATATTTGTGTATGTCGGTTTACTTTTTTGGCAATTTTTCTCAAGTGCTTTATCAGAGACATCGAATACCCTTATTGCTAATCAATCTATCATCACTAAAGTTTATTTCCCAAGATTAATTCTTCCATTATCAGCCGTCCTTACTAAATTTGTTGATTTTTTAATTGCTTCTTTTATCTTAATCGGACTTATGTTCTATTATGGTTACACACCACATCTTTTAGGTTTTCTCTTAATTCCCATTCTTCTTATTATTACTTTTATGGCATCAGTTGGTTCTGGGCTTTGTTTGGCATCAATAAATGTCAAATATCGAGATGTTCGTTATGCACTTCCATTTTTTATACAAATTCTTCTGTTTATTACCCCAGTTATTTACCCTGCATCTATTGCTGGAAAATATTCATGGGTACTGGCATTAAATCCAATGACTGGAGTCATACAATCAGCCAGAGCTGCTCTCCTCGGAACTACTCCAATCAACTGGTTACTCCTTTTTATATCTTTTCTTGTCTGTCTCGCTATCCTTTCAATTGGAATATTTTATTTCAAAAAAGTAGAACGATATTTTGCTGATATTTTATAAAATTATGAAACCAATTATACAAGTTAAAAATGTAGGAAAAAAATATGATATTAAACACTATCAGGGAAAATATGTGGCTCTTCGTGATGTAATCATGACAATACTTCAAAGTCCTTTCAAGTTTATGTACAAGAAAGCCAAAGTGATCACTGGAAGAGAAACAAAGGAGGAATTCTGGGCACTTAAGGATATAAGTTTTGATGTTATGGCTGGTGAAGTAATTGGTATTATTGGTAGAAATGGTGCTGGTAAATCAACACTTCTAAAAATTTTAACTGGTATCACTCCACCATCTTCTGGAGAAATAAGAATGTATGGTCATGTAGCTTCACTTCTTGAAGTCGGTACTGGTTTTCATCCAGAATTAACAGGAAGAGAAAATATGTTCTTAAATGGTGCCATCTTAGGAATGAAGAAAAAGGATATTTCAGAAAAATTTGACCAAATTGTAGAATTTGCCGGAATTGAAAAATTCATTGACACACCAGTAAAGTACTATTCAAGTGGAATGTACGTAAGACTCGCTTTTTCTGTAGCTGCTCATATGGAACCTGATATACTTCTAGTTGATGAAGTCTTAGCTGTTGGTGATGCAGAATTTCAAAAAAAATGTTTAGGAAAAATGGAGGAAGTTACTCGTAAACAAGGTAGGACTATTCTTTTTGTCAGTCATAATATGGCTGCAATACAAAGTTTGTGTAAAAAATGTATACTTATCGAAAAGGGGAAAATAAAGATGATTGGAAATACAGATGAGATTGTAAATCAATACCTAAATAGTAATGTGATTGATAATATAAAAAAAAAGTGGCCTGTAGAAAAACGTCCAGGAAATGACATTGTTTCGCTCATATCCACAAGACTGATTAGTCATGAAGGAGAAACACTTTCCTATGTATATTCAAACAAGGAAGTTGGTGTTGAAATCGTGTATGAAGTTAAAAAATCTGGATATTTACCAATACCCAATATACATATATTTACTAATAAAGGAGATTACGCTTTTATCAGTCATGCAGACTATAATCCAGATTTAGATAATCTTGGCATTCACAAATCTGTTGCATGGATACCAGAAAATATTCTCAATAATGGTACATATATTATTGGTATTGCAATCTCTACAATGATGCCCCTTCAGGTACATTTGTACGAGCATGAAGCAATAATATTTCAGGTTATCGAAGATATAAATAGTGTTAAAAAATTTGATTATAATCAAAGAATACCAGGAATACTAAGACCTAAATTAAAATGGGATTTAGAATAAGTATAATAAATCTAAAATCATAATGAAATTATTTAAAAAAATAAAAACAATATATGGAATCTTAAAGAAAAAAATCGCCATTATTCCTGATGACGAAAAAGTGAATTTTGATAGTAAAACTATTAATAATGGACATTTTAATGTTAAGTATAGGGGAGTTAGTATGATAAGATGTCCATTTGATTATGTAATGTATCAAATGATTATCAATGAAATTAAACCCGATTTAATAATTGAAATTGGTACAAATCATGGAGGAACATCATTATATATCGCTGATATTTTAGATATTATTGGAAATGGAGTAATACATACTATAGATATAGTGAAGCGCGCAGATAAATTAGTAATAAACAATCCAAGAATAAAACTTTTTACGGATGGATGGGAAAATTATAATATAAATATCACTAAAAATTTTGGTAAAATTTTGGTAATAGAGGATGGATCACACATGTATGAAGGCTGTATTGGTGCACTTAATAAATTTTCTAACATTGTGAGTATTGGATCATACTACATTGTTGAAGATGGAATAGTGAGTCATCATGGAAGAGATACTGGATTTAATGGTGGACCATTGCGAGCAATAAGAGAATTTTTGAAATCACATGATAATTTTATAGTCAATAGAAAATATTGTGATATGTTTGGTAAAAACGCAACATTCAATGTAAATGGCTATTTAAAAAGGATTAAATAATGCAATGACAAAAATTTTTATAGGAATGCCCGTATATAATGGTGAAAAAATTATTATAAAAGCTATAAATTCTATACTAGATCAGACATTTCAAGATTGGAAATTATTTATATCTGATGATAATTCAAAAGATAATACTGAAAATATTTGTAGGAATTTTGCAAAAAATGATATTAGAATAAAATATTATAGACAAAAAGAAAATTTGGGGCTTTTTAATAATTTTAAATTTGTACTAGATAAAGCTGATGCTAAATATTTTATTTGGTGTGCTCAAGATGATATTAGAGAACATACATATTTAGAAACATGCATTAAACATTTAGAAAAAAAACAAAATTTAGGATTTGCAACTACTAGAATGGCGGCCATTGACTCATTTGATAGAATATTAATAGAAGAACTAGAATTAACAAAACTATCAGGAAAACCTGGAATAATAAATGTGGCAAGATATATACTACAACCAGAAATATTAGGAAAGTGCAATCTTATGTATGGACTTTTTAGAACAAAAGTTGCTAGAGACACATGGAATGCATATCCACAAAGAAGAGTATGGGGTCAAGATTATATGTTTTCACTAGCGTTAATTAGTCGCTTTGAAATTTATATTGATGAAAAAATACTTTGGAAAAAACGTATGGGAGGATTTTCTAGTCCCAAAGCCCTATCTAATGATAGAAGAGAAGAGATAAGTAAAATTATTTATGAAAATCCTAAAAATCATATGTTCCCTTTTGAAAGATTTGGTGTTTATTATAGGGGGCATATGGAAGCATTGCGTGGAACACCATATCGTCCATTAGCTGCTATACTTCTTTTAATTCGCTTACCTAGATCGTTTATAATATATCTTAGAGAAAGGAATGTAAAAAGATATATAAGGCGTATAATCAATAAATAATATGTCAATAATCATAAAAACAATTGGCGGTTTAGGTAATCAATTATTCCAATATGCATTTGGAAAAGCCGTTTCAAAAAAATTAGGTGTTAATCTACTTTTAGATATAGATACTTCAGTAATTTATCAAGGGCTGAGAGTTCATAAGTTTTGTCTTAGAAGTTTTCATACAAAAGTAGAAGAAGCAAAAAATTCTAATGTGTATGGTTTTGTATGGTTGAGGAGACATAAAAGAATTTTTAATTTTCTATATCATTCATTAAGATTAAAAAAATTTACATCATCTTTTTATTTCCCCGAAAAGAAATTCTCTTTTGATGAGAATGTGTTTAAACAAAAAGATAATATGTATTTCGATGGATTTTGGCAAACAGAAAAATATTTTATAGATATAGAAAATGAATTGAGAAAAGAATTTACTATAGTAGAACCCCTCTCTGATTATAGTAAGAATATAAGTAATGAAATCAAAAAAACCAATGCTATATCCCTACATGTCAGAAGAACAGACTATGTCACTCATTCTATTTCAAATGAATTTCATGGTGTATGTTCCCCTCAATATTATAGTAATACTATAAAATATATGACTGATAGAATTGAATCGCCTCATTTCTTTATATTTTCAGATGATTATGATTGGGTTGTAGAAAATTTTAAATCACTTAAATATCCTATAACATTTATAAAAAATGGGCCAGAGAAAAACTATGAAGATCTAACTCTAATGTCTCAGTGTAAACATCATATTATCGCTAATAGTAGCTTCAGTTGGTGGGGCGCTTGGCTTAATCCAGAAAAAAATAAGATAGTCATAGCACCTAAACAATGGCATAAAAATGCTCCTAAAATAAATACTGTAGATCTACTGCCTGATGACTGGATAAGATTATAAAATATATTCAATAAAATGTGTGGAATAATTTCAATTGTTAATTTTGGGAAAAAGGAAATTGATAATACAAAAATTAATTGTATGCTTTCTTCCCTTTCTAAAAGAGGTCCAGATGAATCAAAATTTGTAGAAATTGGAGATACTATTTTAGGACAGACTCGCCTTTCTATAGTAGATATAGCTACAGGACATCAACCAATGAAGGATAATACTAGACCTTATACTATAGTATTTAATGGCGAAATTTATGATTATAAAATTACAAGAAGAGAATTAGAATTGAAAGGACATAAATTTAGTACAAATTCTGATACAGAAGTTATATTGAAAGCCTATACCCAATATGGAAGTAAGTGTGTTGAATATCTAGATGGTATGTTTGCATTTGCAATATGGGATGAAATAAAAAAAGAGCTATTCATTGCTAGGGATAGATTTGGGAAAAAACCATTTTATTATACTTGGGTAAACGGTAATTTTTATGGTGTATCGGAAATAAAAGCTTTTTTTTCAACTGGTTTTATAAAAGGTAAAGTAGATCTACAAGTTTTAGATAATTATTTACAACTTATGTATATTCCACCATGGAAAACGATATATTCAAATATTCAGACTCTTCCTCCAGCTCATGCAGGTATACTAAAAAATGGAGAATTTAAAATATGGAAATATTGGGAGCTTAAGAAAAAACCAATAAATATAAGCTATAGTGATGCCAAAAAAGAAATTAAACAACTTTTTGAAAATGCTGTACAAAAAAGAATGATTGCCGATGTGGAAATCGGTGCTTTACTTTCAGGTGGAGTCGATTCCACACTTGTATGCACATATGCACAAAAATATTCAAAAAAACCCTTAAAAACTTTTTCGGTAGGTTACGAAAATTATATAAATGAACTTCCTTTTGCCAAGCAAGCTTCAGAAAAAATAGGTACGGATCATTATACTCTAAATGCCACAGGTAATATTATGGTAGAGTTAGAAAAGATAATAGAATATATGGATGAACCGCATGCAGATTCTTCAAATTTTCCACAGCATTTAATTTCAGAATTAGCATCTTCAAAAGTAAAAGTTGCACTTTCTGGCGATGGAGCAGATGAGTTATTTATGGGATATGGTTGGTATTGGAAATATTGGAATACATCAAAAATAATTCGCTTAAAGAATATGTTATTTTCAAATCAATTCAAGGAACACTTAAAAAATATTGCGATATTTTCAAGAAAAGATCGTTTGAATTTATGGAAAGATTCTTCAGTAATAAATACTGATATTGAAAGAGGAAGTCAAGGAAATATAAATCTCTTTGATTTAACAACGTATCTTCCAGGACAACTTCTTACAAAAATAGATAGAACTAGTATGATGCACTCTGTTGAAATACGATCTCCTTTTCTTGATTATAAACTTGCTGAATATGTTTTCAATTTGCCAGAAAAATACAAAATGGATAAAAAAAGTGGAAAAATCATATTAAAGGATATATTGACAGAAATAATGCCGAAAGAATTTGTATATAGAAAAAAACAAGGTTTTGGTGCTCCGATTAATGAATGGTTAAAAAAAGATGATGTAAAAAAGTATATTGAAAAAACTATATATAAAAGTGAATCATTAAATATACTCTTTAAAAAAGAAGAAATTTCTATGATATTTGATGAATTTTATAAAAATAGTCAATCTGGACATAAAATATGGTCTCTTCTTTGTCTTTCTATATGGTTTAAATATAATAAAAAATATC
>JBBUAH010000018.1:0-3887 GCA_038058815.1 Patescibacteria group bacterium | reverse complement strand
CCAATATATAGCCAAAAAGATTTTACTGATGAATATAAAAAAGAACTCGAGGAAACAGCAAATATCCATGTATATGGAAGATTGGATGTTGCCAGCCCACAATTTTCTAAAATTCTCAATACATGTGGAGCAGTTGTCTATCCATCAGGGGGAGAAGGCTCATCTGGAGCGATTATACAAGTTATGCATGCTGGACTTATTCCTATTATTACCCATGAAACTGGAATACAAGAAGATGCAAACTATATTGTTTTAGAAAATCCTTCTCCTGAATCAATAGTAAAAATTGTTAAAGAATTTTCAGAATGGCCAATAGAAAAGATAAAAGAAAAATCAAGAGATATTTGGAATTATGCAAGAGCTAGATATACACGTGAAGAATTTAGTAAAGCTTATGCAAATTTTATAGATAATGTTTTAAAATTATGAAACCATTAATCAGTGTCATTATTCCTGTATATAATTGTGAAAAAACAATAGCTATCGCTATCGATTCTATACTAAATCAAACATATAAAAATATTGAAATAATAGTAATTGACGATAAAAGTACTGATAGAACAAGGGAAATTATCTTAGAAATGATAAAATCAAATAATAAAATCAGATTGATTGATGGTCAAGATGACCCTTTTAGATATAATACCAAATTAAAAAGAAATATAAATGCAGGATACTCTGCACGTAATACGGGCTTTGAATATGCTAAAGGAGATTTTATAACTTTTCAAGATGCTGATGATGCTTCATTTTTAAATAGAATAGAAATTCAATATGATTTATTAATAAAATATAATTCTATACATGTGACATTAGATTGGATTCAATTTAATGAAAAATATTTAGGAAAAAAACTAGATATAGTTGAATATGTAAAAAAAATAGAAATGATAGAACCAAAAGAATTACATGAAATGTCTCAAAGATCAAAGGGATTAATTTCAAAAATTTCACAAAAATTCAATAGAATAATTCCCTTTCATATAAAAAGACAGAGAATTATAAATAAATTATTTTTTGGTTCGCTTGAAAATTATCCCGGTGCAGGAAATTCTCCACTTTTTAGAAAAGAAATTATTGAAAAAGTGAAATTTAGAAAACTTTCAGAGCGTATCTGGCCATCATTTATGGGTCGAGGGGCCGATAAGGACTTCAATTTTCAAGTTGCAGAAACATTTAAAAATAGTTATGTTTTTTTTATTCCATTATATATGTGGAGAGTGAAGAACCAAAATCCTGAATATACAAAAGGATTAGATAAATATATTATCTAAATGTTTTACTCCACTCTATTGTTTTTTTAAGTCCATTTGAAAATGATGTAAATTTAAAACTTTTCATTTCTTTTTTAATTTTTGATAAATCTAGTTTTACTATAACTGGATCTTTACCGATATAAGAAGGACTTAATTTTGGTTTTGAAGCGTCACATTTTACATTAAAATACTTAGCTATTTTATTTGCTAATTTAAATATTGATAAACTATCTTTACCTCCCACATTATAAACGATACCCTGTCCAACAATAGCAATAAATAGAATCATGGATACAATATCTGCAATATAGCCATAAGTTTTTACAGCATTTCCTTCATCTAATAATTTAATTATTTTATCTTTTTGGGCTTTTTTAATAAAGTCACTCATCACTCTTGTGTCATCTGCAAGTAAACCTGGTCCATAAACGTGAGAGATCCTAACGATTTTTATATTAGTATCATTTTTCCTTTTGTATGCTACACATAATGCTTCACCTAATCTCTTTGATTCTGCATAGACTGAGCGTGGAATATGAAGTGAACAATTTCCATTAAAATCTTCCTTTACAGGTATTAATTCTTTTGGAATATCTCCATATATTTCTGCAGAACTGAAAAAAATGAAATTTGATTTAGGAGATCCTTCAAGAAGTTTTATAGTAGCATTAACATTTATTTTTACTAACGAATATGGATCATTAATAAATTTCGCTGGTTGTCCATAACCTGCAGCATGAAAAATATAATCATAATTAGTAAGATTAAATGGTTTAGAAAGATCAATACGCTTGTATATAATATTTTTATCCCCACATAATAACGTAGCTAAAATTGATTTCGGTTTATTTAAACCTATTGCATGAATAGCACAATCTAAATTATATTTTATATTTGCGCAGGAAAGAGTAGAAACTATATATTGCCCTAAAAAACCTGTAGCCCCAGTAACTAAGATTTTTTTGCCTTTAATTTTATCGAAATTAATTAGAGAAACTATTTTCTTACAATCACTCTCTATTATTTTATTCATGGATTATTCGTATGACTGTCAACTTTCTTTACTTTCTTTTTCTTTTCGCCACAAGGAATAGGTGGATTTTCCCATCCAGAAACAGGTTCAATAATCATATTTTTCTTGAATTCTTCTCTAGGTAAATATGGATACATATCCTCAATAGGAGTATTCCATCCAAAAACTCTAGGTTCATAAGAATACCAATTACCACAATCTACATCACAAATTATTGGACCATCAAATGCTAATACCTCTTTTATTATTTTTTCCACATTAGAATTCATATTTATTTTTCTTGTAGCAACACCAAATGCATTTGCAATCTTTATAAAATCAGGTGGAACATAACCTTTTGGACCAGATGCCTCATGTCGTCCTTCCATATTTGTGTCCTGAAATGCTTTTATTATCCCATAGACATGATTATTCATTATGAATGTTTTCACTTTTATTCCATAGGTTAGAAGAGTTTGTATTTCTTGAATATTCATAGTAAAACCACCATCACCAATTATACAGACAACATTCCCTTTTTTATTCGAAGCAAACCATGCACCCATAGCACCACAAAATGAAAATCCCATAGGAGAATTACCATTATTCGTAAAATAATGCTGACCGTTCTTTGTTTCAAATGCATGATTACTTGTTACTATATTTCCCCCACAATCAGCAACAAGTATATCATTTGATTTCATTATTTGAGAAAGCACTCTCATAAAAGCATAAGGATTAACAAATCCTTTCTGTTTAAAAAATTCTGGCGACACTGGATCGTATTTTTCTTTCCAAATCATCACCTGTTCAGTCCATATAGATACATCAGTAGGTGTCGCTTTAGATACTTTTATCAAAAGTCTTTCTAAGAAAATTTTGGCATCACAATGAATATTTACATCAAAAGGTATTTGTTGTAATTTTTTCTGCAATAAAGCTGTGTCAACATCAACTACATATTTTTTTGCCGCTCTTGCAAAAGTTTTTATATTTCCACCAGTTATACGACCGGAAATTCTACTACCAACTGCCAACAATAGATCACTATTTTGTATGCCAAAATTTCTACCTCGTCCAGCATATGTACCAACTCTTCCACCATAATATTTATAATCAGAAGGAACAATATCTAACGCATTCCATGTCGGAAAAATTGGAATTTTTAATATGTTACCAACCTTATGAAGAACATCTTTCGCTTTAGCGATTCCAACTCCTCCACCAATTAATATTACTGGTCTTTTTGATTTTTTTAGATCTTTTATGAACAAATCAATTTGCTTATCAATAGTATCAATATTATATATTATCTTCTCTGATTCAGCCTGAAAACCAATAAGTTTTTCTGGGTCAATTTCAGTTTTTTGAAAATTCATAGGAATATCAATAAGAACTGGGCCTGGACGCCCATCAGTCGCTAAGAAAAGAGCTTTCTCAAGTTCGTATTTTATGTCATCAGCTTTTCTGATAATTGTTGAATATTTAGTAATCGGGGATGTAATAGCAACAATATCTGTTTCCTGAAAACCGACTTGTCTTAAAGTAGAGTCCTGCCTTAAAAATTCAGAATTAATTTGTCCTGTTATAAAAAGCGCCGGTACAGAATCATAAAAACA
>JBBUAH010000017.1:0-5569 GCA_038058815.1 Patescibacteria group bacterium | reverse complement strand
ATTTCATTTGTATTATTCTTCAATTCAACATTACCATGGATTAAGATTTCCCGTGGATTCATACTTGTGATCTGCGCACCCAATTTCATTAAATTTTGAGTAAATTTGAAACGATCTTCATAAATAGTTTCAAATACGAGACCTTTCCCGGATGATTGTGTCAAAAATGTGACTATTGGTGGCTGAAGATCTGTAGGAAATCCAGGATATTCATGAGTGCGTATATTGAAGCTTTTGAATGTAGAATTTTTTATCTTCCCATTGTCCTTTATTTCAATAGTATCTTTTGTAGTAAATATTGGTACTCCCGCCTCTTTTAATATATTGATCGTTACTTCTAGATGATATGGATTGCAATTCGTGATTTTTAGATTATTTGCACATAAAACTCCAAGTATTAAGAAACTGCCAGTCTCTATACGATCTGGAATAGTCGTATATAATTTTCCTTTTGATTGAAGTAGTTTTCCTCCAATGATTTCTATCGTTGTTGTCCCTGCACCCTTTATCTGTGCTCCGCAAGAATTGAGATATTCGGCAATAGATACAATCTCCGGTTCCATTGCACAATTCTTGAGAATAGTTTTCCCTTCTGCGAGCACGGCTGCCATCATAAGAGTTTCTGTACCACCGACTGTCTGAATATTGAAAAATATTTCTGTACTCTTTAATTTTCCCTTAGGTACAGACATAAAATATGTATCGTTCTTCAATTCTATTTTTGCACCCATTTTCTTATATGCATTTATGAAAAGATCAATCGGTCTTGGACCTATGACACAGCCACCCGGCGCTGGAAAAGTGACTTTTCCAAACCTTGCTAGTATTGGTCCAGTCAAGACTACAGATGCGCGCATATTTTGCGCTATTCCATGATTTAAATCTGTAGAAATTATATCTCTTGTGTCAATAATTAATTTATTATCTTTTTGTTTGATCTTTGTACCTATTTGCTTTAATAATGTTGACATTTTCCTTACATCCTCAGTATTTGGTACATTTTCTATTGATATAGAATCAGAGAAAAGGACAGATGCGGCCATAGCCTTCAAAACAGCGTTCTTCGCTCCGTTTATCCTTATTTCTCCATTTAAAGTCTTATTATCCCCTAGACCTTTTATTAAAAATGTGTCGTTTTTCATTATTTTTATTAAGAGATTTACATTGTACGCGTTTAGAGGTAGATTTACAAATATTTCTGATATACTTTATATATGAATATAATCGAGGTAATCCCCATAAGCCGTGGTATAGGCGCAGATACTCTCTCTTACTTTACTTCAAAAGAGGTTTCCATCGGTGCTATAGTAGATATTCCATTGAGAAAGAAAATTGTGAATGGAATAGTAATCTCTGTCAAATCAGCAGAAAAAATGAAAAGTGAAATAAAAAGCGCGGATTTCACACTAAAAAAACTTGAAAAAATAAAGAGTATAAATTTCTTTCAGAAAGTCTTTATGGATACTATGCAAGAAATTGCAAACTATTATGCGACAAGTATTGGAGCTGTCATAGACTCGCTAGTACCAGAATATATTTTGAAAAATATTAGTAAATTAAAGGAAAATTCTCTTGGAGAAAACGGGAAACATGAAATAAAGACATTGAAAGAAAAATATGTCGTACAAGGTGATGATGATGAAAGATATGGCACATGGAAAAGCCTTATCAGACAAGAATTTGCAAAGAAAAGATCTGTATTTTTCTTAGTTCCGACAATTGAAGATGCGGAAAGAGCTTATAGCCTTTTAGAAAAGGGTGTCGAAGGATATGCCTTTATGCTTCATAGATCTCTATTGCCTAAGAAAATCATTGAGGTTTGGAATAAGATAATGAAAGAAGATCATCCTGTCGTAATAATTGCTACTGGTAGTTTCCTATCATTACCACGCAATGATATAGAAACAATAGTCGTAGAAAGAGAGAGTAATAAAACGTACAAAATTCCAAGACGACCCTTCCTTGATATAAGACACGTGGCAGAAATACTTGCAGAAAAGAAAGGTATAAAGATATTTTATGCAGATAATTTTCTAAGAATTGAAACCTTATTGAGAGAAAATGAGGAAGAAATGGTCCAAGCCTCCCCTTTTAAATTTCGATCCTTAAGTACAGCGAAGGACACTCTGATAGATATGAAATTATATAAAACGCCTAATTCAAATTTCAAAATCCTTTCAGATGAAATAGAAAACCTGATAGTTCGGACAAAGAATGAAAGTGAGAAAATGATAATATTGGCCACTAGGCGTGGAGTATCTCCTGCGACTATATGTGGTGATTGTCAGAATATTGTCGTTTGCAATAATTGTAGTTCATCTGTTGTACTTCATAAAGTCGGTGAGAAAAGTTTCTTCATGTGTCACCGTTGTGGGGAAAGACGTTCGACGGAGGAATATTGTAAAATCTGTGGGAGTTGGAAACTTGGAGTAGTCGGTATTGGCATAGATCTAGTCGTACAGAAAATAAAAGATAAATTTCCAGATATTACAATTTTCAAAATTGATTCAGATTCTGTTTCATCAGAGAAAACAGTGCATTCGATAATACATAAATTTAATGAAAAACCAGGAAGTATACTTATAGGTACAGAAATGATGCTTCAATATCTTCATGAAAAAGTAGAAAATTCTGGTATAATTTCTCTAGATTCCCTTTTTTCCTTACCAGATTTCAGAATACAAGAAAAAATTCTATATATGCTAATCCGTATTCGCACTCTGACTACACAGAATTTTATTGTCCAGACTCGGAAATCAGATGAGAAAGTTTTCGAATATGGACTCAAGGGCAATATGAGTGATTTCTATAGAACAGCTATAGAGGAAAGAAAGAAATTTAATTATCCTCCTTTTACTGTTTTGATAAAGATTACACTTGAGGGTAAAAAGGATAATATTGTAAAAGATATGGAACAAGCACAAAATATCTTAGACCCATATGAAGTAGAAGTCTTCCCTGCTTTTACACAAACGGTACGAGGAAATCAGGTATTGCATGGCTTAATACGAATACCTTATGATAAATGGCCTGATCAAGATCTAATACAGAAAATCCGTTTACTATCACCTTCTATAGTCGTAAAGGTAGACCCAGAAACGCTTTTATAGTAAAGTCAATATATGAATGAAGATAAAAGAATAGTCCAAAGTGATCATCCAATGCTCCGCAAATATGCGGAAAGAATTCCTGTTAAGGATATTAATTCTCCATATATAAAGAAATTGATTGATGATATGAAAGCTATACTCGCTACACAGAAAGATGGAATAGCAATAGCCGCCCCTCAAATAAATGAAAATCTGAGAATGTTTGTGGTTTCAGATGCAATATTAAAAGAAGCAGATAAGGAGTATAAAAGTATTGGAAAGGATATTGTCTTTATAAATCCAGAAATAGTAAAGATCTCTAAAAAAAAACATGAGGTAGAGGAGGGTTGCCTCTCTATACGATGGAAATATGGAAAAGTCTATAGACCAGTAAAAATAACAATAAAAGGGTATAATGAGGATGGAAAAAAGATAGAACGTGGCGCTAGTGGACTTCTCGCCCAAGTATTCCAACATGAAATCGATCATCTAGAAGGAATACTTTTCACAGATAAAGCTCGCGATGTACATGATATACCACCAGATAAATTAGAAAAATGAAAATAGGATTTTTTGGAACATCAGAATATTCGGTGATGACATTGGAAAAAATTCGAGAAGCAAAAATCGAAATCTCTTTTATAGTGACAATGCCTGATAAACCTCAAGGAAGGAAAATGATTCTGACTTCCCCACCAGTGAAAATCTGGGCGCAAACAAATAAAATTCCAATATATCAACCAGAGAAATTGAAAGATTCTGAATTTATAAAAACATTAAAAAAACATAATTGTGATGTATTCATTGTGATCGCTTATGGAAAGATCATTCCTGAAGAAATTCTAAATATTCCAAAATCAAAATCCTTAAATATTCATGCTTCTCTTCTGCCGAAGCTTAGGGGTTCATGCCCTATTGAAACAGCGATTCTAAATGATGATAGAAATACTGGAGTTACTATCATTCATATGGATAGTGAAATGGATCATGGTCCTATAATTGCCCAAAAAGAAGTAACGGTGGAGCCTTGGCCTCCTAAAGCTCAAATCTTAGGAAAAGAATTGGTCAAGGTTGGATCTGATCTTCTAATATCTATTCTAAATGATTGGATAAAAGGAAAGATCAAAGAAAAAGAACAGAATCATAAAGAGGTTACTTTTACAAAAAAAATTGAAAAAGAAGATGGATTGATAGATTTGAAAGGTGATCCATATAAGAACTTTCTTAAAATTCAAGCCTATCATGGCTGGCCATCTGCCTTTCTCTTTATCAAAAAAAAAGGAAAGAAAATACGTATAAAGATTACAAAGGCATCATTTAAAGATGGAAAATTGATTATAGAAAAAGTCATTCTTGAAGGGAAAAAAGAAACAGATTTCAAAGACTTAATTATTTAACTTTTGACTTATTATTTATATTTACCTTCAATTCGATCTGGCTATCTGAAAAGTTATCTGCAATCGCCTCTGCTTTATGAATAATATAGAATAATACGACCCAAAAACAAATAAGACCAAGAAGCGCAATACATAGCCATTGATTCACACCTTGTTTAAAGAAATTCTTAATAAAACTATTTATCTCTGTTTTATTTATATTATTCATTTTATTTTTTTGACCAAAAACCTTTAATAATATTTTTAATTTGAGCACCCCCCCTTCTTATAAGTGATTGTCTTTTCTTTTTGAAAGATTTGATCTTGTG
This sequence comes from Patescibacteria group bacterium, assembly GCA_038058815.1. GTDB lineage: Bacteria > Patescibacteriota > Minisyncoccia > Phycocordibacterales > PALSA-1337 > CAIOGI01. Next base: position 775 of record JBBUAH010000017.1, on the reverse strand, counting down.
AGTCGCTTCATCACGGACTATGTCTATAGCAGAATATAAATCACTTTTTTCTGAATCAACATAAATATCTTGATCTTTTGCTATGATATGTATTTCCGCTCTGAAAATATCACCATGTTGATGATGGCTTGTCGTACGAGCTAGCTCTACATTGCATAATGTCGAAGGATCATTCTGTAAAAGCTTTTCTAGAGAAGCCAAACGCTTTTCTACATAGTCGGAAATATTTGGAGTCAAAGTAATATTTGTTGTTTTTATTTTTATATTCATATGAGTACATTATATCCTAATCTTCACTTTTATGTACATATTTGGTAGTATACTTATGTTCTTTGATAATGGGAAGTGGCAGAAAGTATGTTTCTGCCACTTCCGAAGAAAACATTCCGGTGTAGCTCAGCGGTAGAGCAGTCGCCTGTGGACGTGTCGTCTTTAACGATGACAAAACTAGCAGCTTCCAGAAGAAATTCTGGTTGAAAAACGAGGTGAATTCGGTGAAACCCACTCATTGGGTAATACCGAGCCAAGCAAATAATAAAAATTATTTGAAGGTGTAGAGACTATCCTTTTATAGGAGTAGTTCGTCAAATCTTTGACGCACGAAGCCCCTCGCCCCTAAAAGCACAATACACATAAAGCTTATGGAGATGATATAGTCCGTACCATTAGTAATAATGGAGGATACGTAAGCGATTGGTCGCAGGTTCGATCCCTGCCGCCGGAGCATAAAAGCATAAAATAAAAATAAGCCCTAAAGGGCCATTTTTATTTTATG
>JBBUAH010000016.1:0-3117 GCA_038058815.1 Patescibacteria group bacterium | reverse complement strand
GCAATATCTGAAATGCCCCATTGTTTCGCTCCTGAAAGCTCTCCTGCACCGCGGAATTTGAGATCATATTCGGCGAGTTCGAAACCGTTTTTTGCAGTTTTTAATGCTTTCAATCTATCGATTGTTTTCCCGGATTTTGAATCTGCGAAAACATAACAATATGCTTGATGATTCGAACGTATTACTCTTCCACGGAGCTGATGTAGCTGTGCAAGGCCGAATCTCTCTGCACCTTCTATGATTATTACTGTAGCATTTTCAACATTTACTCCGACTTCCACCACGGACGTGGCAACAAGGATCTGTATTTTATTTGCCTTAAAATCCATCATAACTTTATCTTTTTCTGTTGGTTTCATTTTGCTATGTAGTATTCCTATTTCATACTCTTGAAATACTTTCGATTTTAATTTTTTTGCTTCTTCTTTTACTGATTTTACATTTATTGCCATTTCCTTATCTGGATCTGGTTCATCTATTCTTGGGCATATTATATATGCTTGTCGGCCAGCTTGGATTTCTCTACGGATTTTTTCATATGTTTCTTCTCGATGATTCGGTGTGACTATTTCTGTGATTATGGGTTTTCGACCATGTGGCATTTGATCGAGTAGGGTAAGGTCTAGATCGCCGTAAATGGTAAGGGCCAAAGTTCTTGGAATTGGGGTTGCGGTCATAGATAAAAGGTGTGGGACTCGCGGAGAAGTACTCTCATCGTCGACACGCATATTCGCCTGCTGGCGAATTGCTTTTCTCGCGCCGTCGCACTGCGAAGAGTCGTCTCTGAAAGTCTTCTCCGCGAGTCCTATTAGTTCCTTTTGTACTAATGAGGCTCGCTGTTTAAGTCCGAATCGATGTTGTTCGTCTATTATGACATATGCTAGATTCTTGAATTTTACTGATTTTTGAATGAGTGCATGTGTGCCGATAAGTATTGGAATTTCTCCATTTGAAACCCATTTAAGTAGCTGGGCGCGAGAAATATCAGTCCAACCTTTCGGATTTAGCTTCGAAGGGAATTTCTTACAACCGCTTCCTGTTATAAGTCCTATTTGTATTCCGAGATATGAAAAATATTTTATAAATGATTCGAAGTGTTGAGTAGCGAGTATTTCTGTAGGGCACATATAGGCAACTTCTAAATTTCCATATTTTTGCACAATTTCATTCTTTTTTGGTTTTGTTGTAACTATTGCATAAGCGGTAGTTGCCGCTACGGCTGTCTTTCCAGATCCAACATCTCCTTCAAGAAGTCTAGACATTGCATGGCCCTTTTTGAAATCTTCAAGAATAGTATCTATAGACTTTTTCTGTGCTTCTGTCGCTTCAAATGGAAATCTTTTTATAAATTCATTTACTCCATTTTCTTCTATATCGATAATAAAGGCTGGGTTTTTCTCATATTCTTTTCTAGCGATTTGTTTTTCTAATTGAATAAAGAAAACTTCTTCGAATGCGAAACGTTTTCTTGCTGATTCTGCATCTTCAGGTTTCATGGGTGTATGAATCCAAATAAGTGCTGTCTTTAGGCTTGGAAGATTATATTTTTGTAATATTTCATCAGGAATAGGGTCAATTAAACTTTCTAGCAAACCGCCTTTGAAAATTTCTATAATTTTATGATAAAACCAATTCGAAGTGATGCCTCTTGATTCTGGATATACTGGATATAGAGTATGCGCCTTGCCATTATCACCAAAGAGAGAATCGCCGACGCCTATTGGTAATTTATTTATAACTTCAAGCTTAGGATTTGAAAAATATAATTCTTGAGTCTTTTTTCTTTCTGAAATTTTTCCTTCAATTCTGACCAAGGCATTTTCCGGAGTCATCTTTGCCAAATATGGCTGATTGAACCAGACACAATGTATTTTTCCACTTTCATCCTCCACCCAAGCGTCGGCCATTGATATTTTCGTCCTAAATCCTTTACTTGTTTTCAATTTCGATATTTTTCCGAAGACCACAGCCGTGTCGCCCTTTACTAAAGATGAAATATTCCTAGTCTCTGAAGTATCGCCATATCTAGTAGGGAAATGATATAAAAGATCCCGAATGGTCTCTATACCAAGCTTCTTTAAAGCTGACTTTTGAATTGGCATAAGACGTGCATGGTCTGTAATTAGGGAATTGTATTGCATTTGTGCATTATACGATATAATCTAAGAATAAAATATGGAAACGTGTCGGAGCTGGTTTAACGACCATCTTTGCTAAAGATGTAGGCCCCTTAAAGGCCTCGAGGGTTCGAATCCCTCCGTTTCCGCCATGACAGTGCAAGGCACCGTTCTACTTGTGGTTGACCGAGTTGTGAATTCTATATCAATGAAATTTATTCCTGGAGAATAGTTATATATGTTAGAATATTGTAAATAAATGCATTCCATAAATACATTCATAAGTCAATCTTTCAAGCATTTTATTAAAACAGGTTCTGTTTTACCTAGTTCTAGACGTCTTGCTAAAAGGATAACTAAGAATATTAAAGGTTCGGTTATTATTGAGCTTGGGCCTGGTACTGGCGTTTTTACAAAAGAGATTTTGAAAGTATTACCATATGATGGCCTTCTAATATCTATAGAATCAAATAAAGTCTTCGTTAAATATCTTGAAAATCATATAAAAGATAAGAGATTGATATTACACAATGGCGATGCTTTGAAATTAAGAGAATTTCTAAAGAAAAACAATATAAAGAAGGTGAGTTGTATCGTTTCTGGATTACCAATCGGCAATTTCAAAAAAGAAGCGAAAGAGAAACTCTTGAAAGAAATATCAGAATGCCTAGAAGATGATGGAGTCTATATTCAATTCGAATATTTTCTTGCTGGAATAAAGGCAGTAAAAAAATTCTTTCCCCATATCTCTTTGAGCTTCGAATTATTCAACTTTCCCCCAGCTTTCGTCATGAGATGTAAAAAATCCAAAAGATGATAAGCTAATAGGGAAAGGAGAGATGGATGAGTGGTTTAAATCAACAGTTTACTAAACTGTCGTCCTCTTTAAAAAGGACCGTGGGTTCGAATCCCACTCTCTCCGCAATTGATCTGTACCCCATAAAGTGGACACACAACCACTGTTTCTTTTGCGCACGCCGATTTTTTCTTCTAAAAGGAA
>JBBUAH010000015.1:0-4121 GCA_038058815.1 Patescibacteria group bacterium | reverse complement strand
TATTACTCCATCTCCTCCTCTATCCTATTCTTCTTAATCAATTCAACATCCAAAGCCAAACCGCGTAGTGACTTCAGAAGCACATTGAAAGATGCTGGGAGGTTTGGTTGCTTCAATCTCTCCCCTTTTACTATAGAATCAAATGCCTGAGAACGACCTTGTATATCATCAGATTTGATTGTTAATATTTCACGAAGTGTATATGCTGCACCATGTCCGAGAAGTGCCCAGACTTCCATTTCTCCGAATCTCTGACCTCCCCCTTGTGCTTTCCCTCCGAGGGGTTGCTGTGTGATAAGAGAATAAGGACCGATAGAACGCATATGAATCTTATCCTCAACCATATGATGGAGTTTGAGAATATACATATAGCCGACGGCTATTGGTTGTTCGAAATGAATTCCTGTACGTCCATCGCGGAGTTTCATTTTCCCATTTGCATTGAATCCTGCTTTTACAAGTTCTTCTTTTATTTCCACATCTGTTGCACCTGAAAATGGAGGAACAATAGCTTGATAGCCCAAAGTATGAGCAGCTAGACCTAGATGAAGCTCTAATATTTGTCCTAGGTTCATACGTGAAGGCACACCAAGCGGAGTAAGGATAACGTCCACAGGAGTTCCATCTTCCATATATGGCATATCCTCTTCAGAAAGAACTCTCGAAATAACTCCTTTATTTCCATGTCTTCCGGCCAGCTTATCTCCTACCGATACATTTCTAAGTTCTGCTACTTCAATATATATTCTCTTTATAATTCCTGATTCTAGCTTATCACCGCGCTCTCGAGAAAAGATCTTTACAGATATGACACGACCTCTCTTTCCACCCTCCATCCTCTTTGATGTATCCTTCACGTCTCGAGCTTTCTCACCGAAGATAGAACGAAGAAGTCTTTCTTCTGGAGTAAGTTGTGTTTCGCCTTTTGGAGAAATCTTACCGACGAGTATATCTCCCGGACGGACTTCCGCACCGACACGCACTATACCATCTTCAGCTAGATTCTTGAGTTTAGCTTCACCAACATTTGGAATATCACATGTTGTGACTTCAGGACCAAGCTTAGTATCTCGAACATTAACTACAAATTCCTCAATATGAATAGAACTAAATTTACTATTTTTAACAACTCTTTCTGAAAGAATGATGGCATCCTCATAGTTATTCCCAGACCATGACATGAATGCTACAAGCATATTTTGTCCAAGTGCTATTTCTCCATTATCTGAAGTAGAGGTATCTACTAGTACATCTCCTTTCTTTACTTTATCACCTATATTTACTATTGGCCTTTGATGAAATGCTGTAAAACCATTTGTTCTTGAGAAATGTACTAGATTATATTCTTTCTTTCCATTCTTCTTTCCTTCAAAAATGACTTTTTTCGAATCAACATAAGTAATTTCTCCATCTTCATGGGCAAGGACAATGCGTCCAGTATCCACTACTGCTTTCTTTTCTATACCTGTTGCAACTAGAGGCGCTTCAGGGATAAGACAAGGAGTCGCTTGTTTCTGCATATTAGAACCCATAAGTGCTCGATTCGCATCATCATGATTTAAGAATGGAATAAGAGATGTGGCTATAGAGAATGCTTGATTTGTAGATACATCTATATAGTCGACTTCACTAGCCTTTGCTAATCCCGGTTTTCCATTTATACGTACCTCTACTTCTTCTTCTGTTATCATTCCAGACTTATCATAAGGAATAGCGGCATGAGCAATTCTGAATCCCTCTTCTTCTAAGGCATTAAGATAAACAATTTCCTTCGTAATTTGTCCGTTTTTCACCTTCGCATATGGAGTCTCTATCATTCCGAAATCATTTATACGAGCATATATTGCAAGGTTTAGAATAAGACCAATATTTGGACCTTCTGGAGTATGAATAGGACAAATTCTTCCATAATGAGATGAATGCACATCGCGCACTTCAAACCCCGCTCTTTCTCGAGTAAGACCTCCTGGACCAAGAGCTGTGAGCTTTCTTAGGTTTTCAATTTCAGAGAGAACATTTTCTTGTCCCATGAATTGAGAAAGTTGATTTGTTGTGAAAAATTCTTTTATACGAGCTTGAAGTGGTCTAGGGAAAACGAAATTCACTGGAAGAGTCACATCCGGCTCTACTGTAGACATTCTATCTTGAATATTTCTCTTCATTTGTGTCATACCGACACGAAGCTTCTGTTGCAATAATTCTCCGACATATCTCACCCTTCTTGAGCCTAGATGATCAATATCATCTTCGACAGCATCTAGAGTGTTATTTAGAGAAACGATATGAGAAATAATAGTCACAATATCATCTATAGATATTGTTCGTCTTTCAAGCTCTTTCTCGTCCATTGATTTATGAAAGCGTTTATTAAAACGGAATCGTCCGACTTTGTTTATATCATATCGATCAGGATTAAATATTCCCTCGATGAATTCTTTAGCATTATCTGCAGTCGCTAGATCACCATCCCTAAGTCTTTTATGGATTTCAATAAAAGATTCATCTACTGTCTTGGCATGGTCCTTTGCTAAAGTAAGCTCTATAGTCTTTTTCGCAAGATCATTACCCTTAAATAATTCAAGAATCTCCTTATCTGTTTTAGCGCCAAGAATTCTTAGGAGTGATGTAATAGAGAATTTTCTTTTACGATCTATACGTACATATATAGTACCATCGGGATCACTTTCTATTTCCATCCATACACCACGCGCGGGGATAATCTTTGCTCCGAAATAATTTTTCCCCTTTAATTCTTCTGATGTAAAGAAAATACCGAATGATCTAGCAAGCTGTGGAACAATAACTCTTTCAATACCGTTTATGATAAAGGTTCCGTGATCGGTCATAAGAGGAAAATCAGCTAAAAACATTTCTTGTTCTTTAGTAGAATCAAGCATTTTATTCTTAAGCTTTACCTTTACCTTTATCTGGCTTTCGTATGAGAGTTTATTTGATTTTGCATAATGTTCATCATATTTCGGCTTTGAAAGTTCAAAATCTGTAAATGAAAGTTCGAATTTCTTCCCTGCATAATCACTGATCGGAGAAAATTCCTTAAGAACTTCCGCTATACCATTTTCAACAAGAACCTTGAAAGATGCTATTTGCGATTCCACGAAGTTTGGCATTGCTGTAAGCGGTTCCTTGAATCGGCTAAAATATTTTTTTGTTATATGCATAAAAATATCGATTAATTCTGCTCTAATAAAATATCTTTTAAAAACACTACAAAACAAAAACGCACGCCTGTAAATGGCGTATTAGCTTACTTTAAAAGCTCTTTGAGTAGTGGTTGCAAGATGAGGATCCCAAAAAATTAACTGGATAGCCTTGTAATCCTTCATATTCTGTCGCAACACAATCAGATGAAGTTGATGATGAGCTTATCAGAATACAAGAAATAGTCAAGCACATTCCCTCACCCCTTTTTGATCCACAATGATCGGAATTAGAATTCCCCAAAATATCTTTTTATTTCTGTTCTTTTCTCCATTCATCTATGAGTTTATGATTACCAGAAAGAAGCACTTTCGGAACTTTGTACTTCTTACCCTTATATTCTACAACTTCTGGTCGAGTATATACATCTTTCGACGCTATGCGTGATTCTTCAAGTGAACCATGATCTCCAAGCACTCCTTCTATCTGTCTTGAAATAGTGTCTATAAGAATCATAGCTGGAAGCTCCCCACCAGTCAGAATAAATGGTCCGACTGAAATCTCCTCTACTTTAAAAGCTTTCTTTACTCTTGCATCTATACCTTCATATCTTCCGCAAATCATAATGATATCAGTATATTTCTTTGCAAAATCCTTTGCGTTCTTTGTATCGAATTGTTTACCACTCGGAGTAAACCAAATGATTTTAATTCTTTTGGCTTTACCTTTTGCTTTTTTAATTGCCTTAATAACTGGTAGAGCTTCGATAACCATACCAGGTCCACCACCGTATGGCTTTTGATCTACTCGATGATTTTTATCTATAGAGAAATCGCGTGGATTATAAAACTTAATTTTAATTTTCTTATCCTCTATTGCCCGCTTCAAAATGGATTCATTTAAATATGAATCTAGGGATTGTGGAAAAAGTGATATTATATGGTAAATCATAATAAAAAAAC
>JBBUAH010000014.1:0-10356 GCA_038058815.1 Patescibacteria group bacterium | reverse complement strand
GATAAGTTGTATATCCTGATTAATTCTAGGTATTAACCTACCTATATAGGATATACCCCCTATCCCCTATAAGTCAATCATTCCCCTATTACCTAAAATCCAATCAGCTCTAGAGAATTTATTATGGAAATTGAAATAGACATTATAGATTTTTTCATATTCTAATGTGCAAAAGTAAGTGCTTCTATATCAGAATATCCGGCTGAAAGAAGCTTATCATAAGCTTCTTTTAGCGTACTGCCGGTGGTTGTGACATCATCTATTATGATAATCTTTTTATTTACTTGTATTGGAGATACTTCGAATATATTCTTCGTATTTTCTATTCTTTCATTTCGATTTTTCAATGTTTGAGTTTCAATATCTCTTGGGCGGATCAATAAATCATAATTCTTTTTAAATCTTTTTTCTAAATCTAGCTTTATTATCTCGTCGATTAGGAGTTCGCATTGATTGTATCCTCTTTCTTTCCTTCTTTTTTTCGAATTCGGTATAGGAATTAGAATACAATCTTTTTTATTTTGTTTATAAAGCCAATGATATAAGGCAAAACTGGCACATTTTATAGCATATTTGTTTTTCTTATATTTAATTTGTCTAATCAGCTCCTTTACCAATGGATCCTTATACGAATAAATTGAATTTATAAAAGGAAATTCTGTCTTTTCAGCCGTAATAAACTCTTTTATAAGCGATTCTGTTGAAAGAGATCGTATTTTTAATTCCTCCGGACTAGGAGGGAAGAGAAAATCTATTAATAATTGAATTGTATAATGCATAATATTATTTTATACTATGATATAATACTTATATGAATCTAGGTTCTATATTTTCTATATTTTCGAAAAAAACTCAAAGTGTATTGGGTATCGATATAGGTTCATCTGCTATAAAAGTTGTTCAAATAAAGAAGAAAAGGGGAAAGGCAGTCTTGGAAACATATGGAGAACTTTCACTTGGCCCTTATGCTGATATCGAAATCGGCAGGGCAACTAGCCTGCCTAATGAAAAAATTATTGAAGCCCTAAAAGATATTTTAAGGGAATCAAAAACTACCACAGTCTCTTCTGGTATGGCTCTCCCCTTATCATCTAGTCTTATAAGCTTTGTCACAATACCTATTGTATCAGATAAACAGATAGCGGACGTTATTTCTATTGAAGCTCGAAAATATATTCCCGTACCAATGAGTGAGGTTATGCTCGATTATTCTGTTATTCCAAGAGAAGAGACGTATTCTATGGATGATGAAAATAAGAAAGATCAGGTAGAAAAGCAAAGTCAAGATGTACTTGTTATTGCTATTCATAATGAATATATAAATAATTATCAGAATATAGTCAGTGGTTCTGGTATTGTTTCATCATTCTTTGAAATTGAACTTTTCAGCTCTATAAGAGCCGTTGTTGATCAAGGGATACAATCAGTCATGATTATGGATATGGGGGCTCGCGTAACTAAGCTCTATATCATAGAAAGGGGAATATTACGCGCATCTCATATTATAAACAGAGGATCACAGGATATCACCCTTGCTATTTCAAAATCTCTAAGTATTTCTATAGCTGAAGCAGAAAATCTGAAACGTCTCTATGGACTTAAGGGTGGACCAGAGTATAAGGAATTGACAGAGATAATAACAGTAAATCTAGATTCTGTTTTCTATGAAGCAAATACAATAGTTTTGAGCTATCAGAAGAAATATATGAAGAATATAAATAAAGTTATTCTGACTGGAGGAGGGGTATTACTTAAGGGTCTTATAGATTTAGCAAAGATTAGCTTTCATACAGATGTAATTTATGCCAATCCATTTAGTAAACTCGAAACCCCTGCTTTTTTCTCAGAACAATTGAAAGAATATGGTCCAGAGTTTGCTGTCGCTATAGGCTGTGCATTACGTCGGTTGTCTGAAATAGAATAGTAATATATAATTTACATAAATGGAAACAAAATTCCAAACATCTTTTATTCCTAAGAGACCACTAGTTGATCAAAAGATCAATGTCACTTCTCATAAAGGTGGCATAAGCATATTTATGGCAATTTCTGTTCTGATTTTTCTTGTATCAGTCGGGGGAGCCGGATTTACTATTGTTTGGAAGAATATACTCCTTAAATCGCAGGAGGATTATAAGATCAAACTTTCTGAAAGTGAAAAGCGTTTCAATATATCATTAATTGAAGAGTTGAAAGCAGCAAATACAAAGATTGATTTAAGTAAACAATTATTAAAAAATCATCTAGATATTACTGAAATCTTCAATATTATTAGCCATTTAACCATAGAAGGTGTGAGATTTGATAGTTTTGATTTCTCTCTTCCAGATGGAGGGGCAACAGAAGGTATAAAGATCGCTATGCACGGTGTAGCTACAAGCTTCAGTGCTATAGCTTTCCAATCTGATGTTTTCGGTAAATCCCAAAAATACGGTACAAATAAAGCGATGAAGAATCCAGTTCTTTCTGATCTATTACCAAATGAAAATGGTACAGTCGGCTTCACATTTTCTACAGTTATAAATCCAGCAGATATTTCATATGAGAAAGTCTTAAGTCAAACACCATGAGTAAAAATATAACCCCAATAATTCTTATAGTTCTTGCAATCGGTGTTTATTTCACCTATACAACAAAGAAAATAGATGAATTAAAAGTTATCAAATTGGTAAATGCTGGATATGAACAAGCAATAGCAAATTCTGAAAAGCTTATAAAAGTTCGTGATAATGTCTTAAAATCATATAATAATATTTCTCCAGAAGATCGTATGCGTCTAGACAAGATGTTGCCAAATAATATAGATAATGTTCGATTGATTATTGATACAAATGGTGTGGCTTCCAGACACAGTCTTTTCTTAAAAGGTATAAAGACAAGTGCTACTGTTATTTCTGATGCAAATAAAACTATTGTATCTCAAAGTCAGAATAATGTTTCTATACCGCGTGGATATGATACTGTAACGGTTTCATTTAATGTCACTACGAATTATCAGACTTTCGTCGATTTTATAAAGGATTTACAAGCAAGTCTTCGCATTATGGATATTACCAAAATAACATTGAAAGTAAATGAAAATGGCACTTATGATTTCGGGGTAGAGTTTAAGACTTATTGGTTAAAACAATAATATGCCACAACAACCATCATCTTCAAAGAAAACAATAGTAATCATTATTATAATCATAGTATTGGCTGTTCTTGCCTATTTCTATTTTTCTGGAAATCCAAGTGCTAGTCAATCCGATACCCTAGAACAAAGTGGGGGAGAACAATTATCACAAGAAGCTGAAATTGCAGGAGCTCGTGTTCTAGTTTTATTAAATCAAATAAGTTCTCTTAAGATTGATATATCTATATTTAATGATCCTGTATATAAATCTCTCGTTGATTATTCGATAGAAATTCCAGAACAGAAAATTGGTCGAGTGAATCCCTTCGCTCCACTTCCTGGATTTATAGAGACTATTCCGAAAGTTAAGAAATAAAAAATTATGAGTGTAATAGATATTCTTTTAAATAAAAATCTTATAAAAAAAGATGATATTCACGAAGTGAATGAACGTCTTTCCAATGGAGAATCTCTCGAAAAGATATTAGTAGGGCGTGGAGTACGTCCGGAAGATGTACTTGCTGCTCAAGGAGAATTTTTGGATATACCTGTTCGAAGTTTAGGAGATGCTTCTGTTGCTTATGAGACTCTGGAATATATTCCAGAAGAATCAGCAGTTTATTATAAATTTGTGCCGATCGGGATAAAGGACAATATACTTGAAGTCGGACTTGTCGATCCTGATAATATCGAAGCACGTGACGCCCTAAATTTTATTGCTGCAAAAAAGAATATTCCATATAAGGTATATCTTATAACTTCGGAGGATTATAATAAGGTTATAGAATCTTATAAAGGTATTTCCGGAGAAGTTTCTAAAGCTCTTTCTGAATTGGAGACTGTATTATCTGTAGATACTGAAGGTACTGTAGATAAAAAGAAAAGTAAAATCGAAGAAAAAACTGATGCAATAATAATAGAGGATGCTCCTGTGGTAAAGATAGTGGCAACTATTGTGAGATATGCTACGGAGGGAAGTGCTTCTGATGTGCATATAGAGCATATGCGAGATAAGATACGTGTGCGTTTTCGTGTCGATGGAATCTTGAATACGAGTTTGGTATTACCACCACAAGTCCATAGTGCTGTGGTTGCGCGTATTAAGGTTCTTTCTAATATGAAGCTTGATGAAAAGAGGAAACCTCAAGATGGTCGCTTTTCTGCGCGTATAGATAATAGGAAGATTGATTTCCGTGTATCGACATTTCCAGCGTATTATGGTGAGAAGGTAGTGATGCGTATTCTAGATCAAGAAAAGGGTGTTAAGAAGCTTGATGAAATGGGTCTAACTCCTAAAAATCTAGAACTAATCAAAGAGGCTATAGCACGTCCATATGGAATGATACTTATTACTGGTCCTACTGGATCTGGTAAATCAACGACATTATATTCAATGTTAAACGAAGTAGATAGAGATAGTCTTAATGTTCTTTCCCTTGAAGATCCTATTGAATATAATATGGAAGGTGTAAGTCAAAGCCAGGTTCATCCTGAAATTGGTTATACTTTTGCTTCGGGTCTTAGGACTACTCTTCGTCAGGACCCGGATATTATCATGGTTGGTGAGATACGAGATAAGGAAACTGCACAGCTTGCTGTGCAAGCTGCGCTTACTGGCCACCTTGTCTTCTCAACTCTTCATACCAATAATGCTGCCGGTGTTATTCCTCGTCTTATAGACATGGGAGTCGATCCATACCTTATTGCTCCTACCCTTATTCTAGCTGTTGCCCAACGCCTTGTCGGTATTCTTTGTCCTGGTGGTGGTAAGCCCTTGACTGTGGATAAGAGTATAAAGATGATGATTGACCATCAATTTTCTGATCTTCCAGAACAGTATAAAAAGGATATTCCATTTTCAGATACAATATATCAGATCGCACCGACCCCTGATTGTCCTAAAGGAACTCGAGGTCGTATGGGGGTATTTGAAGTATTTAAAATGGATAAGGATATCGAAAATGTCATTCTGAAAAATCCTACTGAGCTTGATATCTCTCGCATACTTAGACAGAAGGGTATGCTTGTTATGAAAGAAGATGCAATAATAAAGACTTTTCAAAAGGTTATACCATTTGAGGAAGTTAATAAGCTCTAGTATAATAAAGTAATGGAAAATAAACGCATAAGTATTCTCTTTGTAGATGATGATAAATTTCTTCTGGACATGTATGCTGTGAAATTTTCAAAGAATAATTTTGATGTTCATACATCGTTAAATTCAGAAGAAGCATTAAAGATAATCAGAGATGGACTAGAACCGGATATACTTCTGCTTGATATAGTAATGCCAGGTATGGATGGTATAGAGCTACTCTCCACTATTCGAAAAGAAAATCTTTTGAAAAATAGTGTTATTATAATACTTACAAATCAAGGCTTACCAGATGATATTGCTCGTGCTAAGAAGCTTAATGTTGATGGTTATATAATAAAAGCTACGACTATCCCTTCTGAAGTATTATCTGAATTACAGAGAATTTATTTATCTTCTAAAAAACAATAATAAAAAATATATGGAATATAGAAAAGAAATAGAGGAATTAGTGGAAACCGTACTTAGAGAAGGTGCTTCGGATCTTCATCTTGCTGAAGGTCGTACTCCGATCATACGAGTTTCTGGACAACTCATACCCCTCGTAAAAAAGCCTATAATCAGTACAAATGATATAAAGGGATATATGAATGAATTTCTTAATGAAGAAAATAAGATGTTACTTCAGAAAGATAGGGATGTGGACTTTTCATACAGTATGACCAATGCCAGATTTCGTGGTAATGCCTTTTTCCGTCAAGGAGCCATCTCTGTTTCTCTTAGACTTATTCCTAAACATATTAAAACCCTTGCCGAACTCAATCTTCCTCCAATACTAGAATCTTTCACCAGGAAACCTCAAGGCTTTTTCCTTGTAGTAGGTCCTATAGGTCAAGGAAAGACTACTACCTTGGCATCAATGATTGAAATTATAAATCAGACAAGATCAGAGCACATTCTTACTATCGAAGACCCTATAGAATATGTCTTCGAATCGAAGAAATCAGTCATAGATCAAAGGGAAGTAAGAATAGATACTCCAGATTTCAGTAGCGCCCTTATCGCCATGTTTCGTGAAGATATAAATGTATGTTTAGTCGGTGAAATGCGTGATACTATCACTATGTCTACAGCTGTCACTGCGGCTGAAACAGGTCACCTCGTCCTTTCTACACTTCATACAAACAATGCTTCACAGACCATAAACCGTATTATAGATTCATTCCCTTCGACACAGCAGGATCAGATACGTATTCAGCTTGCTGGAAGTATGACGGGTATATTCTCACAGAGATTGATTCCTAGAATTTCTGGAGGTCTTATACCAGTCTATGAATTACTTATAAACAACAATGCTGTATCAAATCTTATAAGAGAAAGGCGCACCCATGAGATAAACACGGTTATAGAGACTGGTTCTGGAGATGGTATGGTAGATATGAATCGTTCATTAGCCGAATTAGTACGAGCAGGAGAAATAACAGTAGAAAATGCCTATATAAACTCCCTTAATCCAAAAATCTTAGAAAGATTAATATAATTTTATGCTTTTTAATTATCAAGCTGTAGATCAGGCAGGTGCGCCGAAGAATGGATCGATAGATGCGGTCAGCGTCGATATTGCTATCTCATCTCTCCAGAGAAGAGGATTTGTTATTATTTCCATAAATGAAGAAGGGAAAAGACAATTCGGCCTTTCCATGGATATTAGCTGGCTCGAAAGGGTTTCTAATAAAGATATAGTCATACTTTCACGTCAGCTAGCTACTCTCTTCGAGGCCCAAGTATCTGCCCTTAGAATATTTAGACTCCTAGGATCTGAAACAGAAAATAAGGTATTAGGAGCTAAGCTTTTAGCTATAACTGATGATCTTCAAGCTGGTAGCTCTATTTCAAACGCTATGTCCAAGCATCCGAAAGTATTTTCAGAATTTTATGTAAGTATGATAAAGGCAGGTGAAGAGTCTGGAAAGCTTGATGAGACGTTTAACTATCTTGCTGATTATCTAGATCGTACATATGAGCTTACTTCCAAGGCAAAAGGTGCTCTTATCTATCCTGCATTCGTTATCATGACATTCATAACCGTTATGATTCTTATGTTTACTATGGTTATTCCGAAAATTAGTACTATTCTCGTGGAATCTGGCCAAGATATACCTATCTATACTAAAATAGTTTTAGGAATAAGTAATTTCTTTGTTGGTTATGGTTTTATCCTCCTAGCTGTAGTAATTATCGGAGGATTCTTCCTTTTTAGATATATTCATACAGCACAAGGAAAAGAAGTTTATGATCGTTTCAAGCTTAGCATTCCTTATTTCAGTTCTCTTTTTAAAAAGCTTTATTTAGCCCGTCTTGCTGACAATATGAATACTATGCTTATTTCTGGAATCCCTATGCTCCGTTCTCTAGAGCTTACTTCTTCTGTTATAAACAATGATGTTTATAAAGAAATATTAAATCAGGCAGTAGAATCCGTAAAAGGCGGTAAACCCATATCAGAAGCTCTATCTGGACACAATGAAATACCGGGAATTATGATTCAAATGATGAAAGTCGGTGAGGAATCAGGAGAACTTGGTAGTATATTGAAGACTTTGGCGAAATTCTATGCGAGGGAAGTCACCACGGCCGTGGATGCACTCGTAGATCTTATCGAACCACTCATGATCGTGTTACTCGGCGCGGGAGTGGCTATACTTCTAGCTTCTGTCCTTATTCCTATTTACAATATTGCTAGTGCACAATAAGTTATCCCCAAAGTACCATTTGCTTTTAAAAGAGCATTTTGTTATATTACTAATAATATGCTTATTTTTGAACGTATAATAGAGAACAGAATTCGAGATTCTTTATATAAAAGGCGAATGATATCAATTCTTGGTCCTCGCCAGTCTGGGAAGACAACTTTAGCAAAAAAGATACTTCAAGAACATGAAGAACCTAATGCATATTATGATTGTCAATTAGCTGAAGTTCGTAAGCACTTTATATTAGGGGAACCAGACAAATTATTACCACTTACAAAGGGTAAGAAGCTGGTAGTCTTTGATGAGGCACAAACTATTCAAGATATCGGTACTATTTTGAAGGTTTTTCACGATACATATCCAGAAGTGCAAATTATTGCTACTGGCTCATCTTCATTTGATCTATCAAACAAGATAAACGAACCAATGACTGGTAGAATTTTCGAATTCATATTATTACCTCTTTCTCTTCCAGAAATCAAAAAATTTAAAAAAATTACTTTAGAAGATCTATATCGAATCATGCTTTATGGCTCATATCCAGCTATTATAGCTGAGAATTCAGTCGATGGTAAAAAAATGTTATTGAAAAATATAGCTACACAATATCTCTATAAAGATGTTTTCATATTTGAAGCTATTAGAAACCCACAAGTCTTTGAAAGTCTCTTAAAATTACTTGCTCTACAGATTGGTTCACTTGTTTCTATTAATGAATTATCAATAAATCTCGGAGTCAGCAGATCAGTAGTACAAAGATATCTGAGATTACTTGAACAATCGTTTATAATCAAAATTGTTCATTCTTTCTCTAATAATTCAAGAATAGAGCTGAAAAAAGCATTTAAAGTATTTTTTCTAGATACGGGAGTAAGGAATGCTTTGGTAGATATAGAGAAATTACTTCCTGAAAGGGTAGATAAAGGATTTGTCTTTGAAAATTTTTTTATGATTGAACGAATGAAAGAGGGGAATAACTCACATATTTTTCCACCAGAATTAATGTTTTGGAGAACTAGGAAGGGTTTGGAAATTGATGTTGTAGAAAAGAATGGTGTCGATATTACAGCATATGAATGTAAGTGGAATATGAATGAGAATCCATCATTTTCATTATTTTTAAAAGCATATCCGAATGCCAAAACAAGTGTAGTTAATCCCAATAGCTTGCTTTAATTAGGCAATAAGTTATCCCCAAACCCCTTTACATGCTTTCCTGTGGATTTGGTATAATTACCTGACGAGGTTAATTATAAGTTTATTATTAAGTTAATTTATTAATATGAAGAAATTTTCACAAAGAGGTTTTACATTGATTGAATTGCTAGTCGTTATAGCAATCATTGGTATTTTGTCGTCGGTGGTTTTGGCAAGTTTGAGTACGGCTAGAGGAAAGGCACAGGCTGTGGCCCTTAAGGCGTCACTTAAATCATTACAACCTGCTATAGCTATATGTAATGGTG
Organism: Patescibacteria group bacterium; assembly: GCA_038058815.1. Taxonomy (GTDB): domain Bacteria; phylum Patescibacteriota; class Minisyncoccia; order Phycocordibacterales; family PALSA-1337; genus CAIOGI01. Next base: position 990 of record JBBUAH010000014.1, on the reverse strand, counting down.
CAAATCCTAGCATAGACTTAAACGTGGTTCTAGGTGCAGCTGTTTGTACGGGAGAGACAGCACTATTACCCACACTTGCACAACTTAATGTAACTGGTGCAACATTTGTTCAAGCTGGTGCTAGCGGTAGTCGTAGCTATACTTTAACAATAGCTGGTCACCCAGTAGCTGGATGTAATGCTGCTACCTACACAATTTCTGAGTCAGAACTGGTGGTTCCTGCAGTATGTAAGTAAAGATAATTTCTTTTCTTTTCAAAACCCTCCCGCCCTACAAGGCGTGGGTTTTGTTTATCTATTTTATTTACATATCGCACCGTTTCTAATTATTCATAGTTCTGTTATAATAAAGATACAAGTTATAATTATTTTTTTAAATTATTTTATTTATGACCAAAAATTCCCAAAAAGGCTTTACATTGATTGAATTGCTAGTAGTTATAGCAATAATTGGTATTTTGTCGACCGTGGTCTTAGCATCTCTTTCTTCGGCTAGAAATAAGAGTAGCGACGCTAAAATAATTTCTCAAATAAGAGATATCAGGTCTAAGGCAGATTTATATACCGGTACTAATGGTGTTGGTAATCCATTTCCAGTAGCTCCTTCTTTAGGTGTTCCTACCACTTGTGCTGATACTTCTGGTACTATGTTTAGTTCTGCTAATAATGGCGTATTCGAACTCTTTAGTAGTATTACTTTAAGTGATACGGTATGTGTATCAGATTCAGGTCTTCCTTTTAATGGCACAAAATGGGCAGTTGCTGCCAAATTATCGACTGGATTTTGGTGTGTGGATAGTAAGAATGTTTCAAGAAATAAGACTTCAGGGGGTGTACCATATAGTGATCTTAAGGGAACATCTCCAGCGGCGATTACAGGTGGTAATTATTCATGTAATTAAGTTTCTTCTATCATTACAAACACATCCATTACCTATACTGGGAATTGTGATTAGATTTTTGATTGACAAATGTTTTGTGTTTGATAGTA
>JBBUAH010000013.1:0-5165 GCA_038058815.1 Patescibacteria group bacterium | reverse complement strand
TTGGTGCCCTCGGTAGGAATCGAACCTACATCACAACTTCCGCAAAGTTGTGTCCTATCCATTGAACGACGAAGGCGATTGATTTACAGTAACATATTTGATTGATATTTCAAAAATTTACATGATTGTGACTTTCAATTGTCCACCAACAGCCCTCGCAACTCTTTTTAAGAATTTTATAGAAGGATTAAGATTCCCTGATTCTAGACGAGAAATAGTAGCTTGGTCACTACCAATTTTATCAGCCAACTCCCTCTGGCTCATATCTTGTTCTATACGTTTCCTAAGTACATCATGAATAATCTGAAATTCGACTTCCAAAGCATCATATGCTTTTTTAAATTTAGGATCTCGCATTCGTTCATTATGATAATCTTTAAAATTTATGTATTTCATAGTATTTAGATTATATGTCATATATATCATATATGCAAGTTATTAAATTTTGTTTTAATAATATTTATTTCTTGCAAACTGATCTGTTCAGTTTTTTTCATGAAACTATAGAAAATGATTGCGGAATTATTATAATATGTATAAATAAGGCGTATATTATGGATACCACCAACACGAAGTTCGAAAATTCTCGGCAAAATATTTTTACTATATGGCATTTTTATTAGATTACCAAAATCTTCTAGAATTTTGATATATCTATTTACCCTAGATTCGTTATTTTCACCCAGTCCTATTAAAAAATCTTTTACTTCATCTAAAATGATTACATTCATTTACTAACCATAACAAATCGAGATAAAATCTTGATAAAAAAAGAATGAATTTTTGATAAAATTTTGCACAAAACAGCATTACACAATAAAAACCCATACTTCTACAAGTGCTTATAAGTACCTAAAACCCGAATCTCTCTAAGAGTTTCTGTGAAAGGGGTTCATGATGTTCTGTTTCAGCAATATAATCCAAGAGAATATCGCGCACTCTTTCCGGATCTACTTCTTCAATATGAATAGTAATAAAAGGCATGAAAATTTTATGAGATTTTATAAGAATTTTTGCAGGTCTTTCATGAGCATCTATCCAGAATGATTCAAGAGTAAGAAAAGGGTAGAGGATATTGTCTATCACCACGCCGCGATCATTTATTTCATAATGAAAGATTCTCGGCTTTTTTGACGCATGTACAACAAGTGCGAAAGCTCCGACGATAATAAGTATGGCAAATATAATATCATTAAATATAAATGCCAAAGCTGTGGCAGTAATAGTAATAATACCGACTGCCCAATACCAGTCATTATTTTTCTCTGTATGAAGATGCTCCGGTGCATCCCAAGATATGATGGATTCCATGGCAATAGTATAACATTTTAATATGTCTTTTGAATAGTTTATTAACAGTTTGGCGGATAGGGTGAGATTTGAACTCACGGTCCACTTGCGCGGACTCCAGTTTTCAAGACTGGCGCCTTAAACCGAGCTCAGCCACCTATCCGTGTATAAAGATCCTCTCACATTTTGCTCATATTTTCAACTTAGAGTACACTACAGATATGAGACTACTCGGCATAGACTACGGATCGAAGCGTGTGGGTATTGCACTCTCTGATGAGGGGGGGCAATTTGCCATGCCTTTAATTGTTCTAAAAAATTCAAAAAACCTTTTGAAAGAAATTGCTGGACTGGCTTTGGAAAATAGTATAAAGAAAATAGTACTTGGAGAGTCTAAGAATTATAAGGGAAAAGCAAATACTATATTGCCAGAAAGCTTGAATTTAAAAATGGATCTAGAGAAGGAAGGATTTATCGTTCATCTTGAGCCAGAATTCATGACAAGTGCAAATGCAGAGAGATTTCAAGGGAAAAATGATATGCTCGACGCTTCTGCAGCGGCACTCATACTACAGAGCTATTTGGACAAGAAACAATCAAAAGGATAATATAATATCTACCCATGTCATTTCATGATTTAATCGATCCATTAACAATTATTAAAACATTAGGACTTCTTGGTGTTGTCTTAATAGTCTTTGCTGAATCTGGATTATTTTTCGGTTTCTTTTTTCCTGGTGATTCTCTTCTTTTTACTGCTGGATTTCTGGCATCACAAGACTTAATATCCATATGGTGGCTTCTTGTACTTTCTTTCATTGTGGCAGTTATTGGGGACAATGTCGGCTATGCTTTCGGAAGAAAGACAGGACCAATGATTTTTACAAAAGAAGATTCATTCTTTTTTCAGAAAAAACATATTGAAAAGGCACATAAATTTTATGAAAAATATGGTAAAAAGACTATAATTTTTGCTAGATTTATACCCATTGTCAGAACCTTTGCACCTATTATAGCTGGCGTTGGGGGAATGGATTATAAAATATTTGTTTCCTACAATTTAATAGGAGGATTTATCTGGACATGGGGAATGCTCGGATCAGGTTATATTTTAGGTAATATTATCCCCAATGCAGAAAAGTATCTAACACCTATTATATTTGCAATTATCATCATTTCATTTATTCCAGCTATCATTGAATTCTTTAAACATAAAAAAGTGCTATAATAAAAGGTAAATAATCGTATGTTTACCAAAACATTTTTTAAACTGTTTCCTCCGCCAAAATTTCTAAATATGAAGTATGCCGGACTTGATATTTCTGATGATGCTGTAAGATGTATAGAATATTCTCTTAGCCGACATGGATACATCGTGCATTGTTATGGTACCAAGCTTCTTTCTTCTGGTATTGTCGATTCTGGTTTTATAAAAAATGAAAATGAACTTACAAGAATTGTTTCTGAATTGGTAAAAGAATTGAAAATAACGACAGTAAAAGCTTCTCTTCCAGAAGAAAGAATGTATCTTTTCAAAACAAAAATTCCTAATAATCTCAATGAAGATCAAATCAGACAAAATATTGAATTTAAATTAGAGGAAAATGTGCCATTGTCATTATCAGATGCAATCTTCTTCTTTGACCTTATCCCAGAAGCAACAAAGGACAATAAACCATATGCCAGTGTTTCTGTTGCCCCACGTGAACTTGTCGATACATATCTCTCAGTATTGAAGTCTGCTGGTTTAAATGTCATTTCTTTCGAAATTCAAGCTAAGGCCATAGCTAGGTCTGTCGTGGCACACAATTCTTCCGAAACACAAATAATAGTTCATCTTATGGATAAAAAGACTGGCATATACATAGTATGTGGTGATGTGGTTTGTTTTACTTCTACTATTTCATGGAATAAGAATTCAGATATTAAAATGCTTCAAAATGAAGTGGAAAAGGTCTATACATATTGGGTAGAACATGGGGAAGGTAAGCCGATTGTCAATATTATTATTTCAGGCCATGAAGCACTTGCAAATGACTTAAATTTCCATATATCTCCAGATCCTAAGATTTCTGTTGAAATAGCTAAGATATGGCAAAATGCTTTTTCTAGTGATCAATATATACCACCAGTATCCTATGAAGATTCATTGGATTATGCTATTGCCGCTGGTTTGGCACTTCCATAATATTTTAAAAAAATGATTCATTACACCTTATTACCAGAAAAAGAAATGAGATCTCTGAAAAGGGAATATAGAATTCGTGTTTTCATAACACTAATCTTTTTCATATCGTGTGGAATAATAATCGGAATAATATATCTTTTTCCAGCTTTTATTCTCTCATATTCTCAAGGAAAAGATTCTCTTGAAAAAATAGATACAATACAGAAAAGTAGGGAATTACGAGGTATAGATACGATTTCCGAAGAACTTTCGGATAATTATCAAATGATTAAGAAGTTGAAAACAGACAATGGTATGACGAAAGTTTCAGAAATTGTCTTTGAAATATCCAAGCTTCGTCCTAGTCAGATTTCTCTAACTTCATTTCAGATTAATAAAACCAAAGAAACTGCAACATCTTCAATTTCCGTAATCATCCAAGGTAAGGCAGCAGCGCGAGAATCACTCATTACCTTCAAGAAAAATCTTGAAAATGATAAGCGAATCATAAAAGTCGAATTACCGGTTTCGGATCTTGCAAAGAGTAAAAATATTTCTTTTTCTGTACGTTTAACACTAAATCCATAATATGAAAATAAATTCAAAACATTATGTACTGATCATTTTCGCAATAGTAACTCTTATTCTATCTGTATTGGGATATATTTTCATGTATAAAACTATAGTGATTCAGGCCAAAAATTCTTCTAAGGTAATGAATGAAATAAGTACAGAAAATGAAAAGAGACAATATGAGAATGAACTCACCAAAATATTTAATGATACAAAGGATCAAAGATCAAAATTGGCTTCATTCTTTATATATGAAGATAAGATTGTCGATTTTATAGAAAAAGTAGAGGGAGTTGGTCTTGATTCCAATACAATACTCACACTTTCTTCTATAAACGCTGATGATTTGAGTTCTGCAAAATCTGGTTCTACAGGTTTTGTTAAAGCTCATATTACTGCAAATAGTTCATGGTTAAATATTATGAGAGCACTTATTCTTATCGAAAATCTCCCATATAGCCTTTCTCTAAATAATATTCGTATAGATTCTTCTACCAGTGCAGATATTCCTGTCGGTAAAGAGGAAATGAAAAAGGGGAAATGGAATTTATCATTAGACATGAAAGTAATTATGATTAAATAATATGCCAAACATTTTTAATAAAAAACATTTACATATTCCAAATCTTTCTATTATTAATTCAATAAGAGAGGTGGGAAGAAACCCTTTTGTTGATTGGGCCATCGTCCTTATCATTAGTGTTTTATTGACGATTTTTCTTTTTATTGTAAGTTTTTTTCTTTATAGAGAGATAATGTCTGGAAATATAAAAAGTACAGATACGATCACCACTTCCACAGTAGAGAAATTTAATCAAAAAGATTTATCATCCATGATCGAGCGTTTCGATGCGAAAAATGAAATAAGTACACAAGCAAAAAAGGGATATACAGGTCCTTCAGATCCTTCTTTGTAATTTTGTATTTAATCGTCTTTTCTGATATATTCTTTTCAATTGCCTTCGTAGTTCAATGGATAGAACAAAGCTCTTCTAAGGCTTTGATGTTGGTTCGATTCCAACCGAAGGCACCGGCAGGATTTTGATTTTTTGATTATTTAGTGTATAAATAGGTGAATAAATGCGCCCTTAGCTCAGTTGGTAGAGCAACCCATTTACACTGGGAAGGTCAGGAG
>JBBUAH010000012.1:0-13732 GCA_038058815.1 Patescibacteria group bacterium | reverse complement strand
TATTCTCGTTTTTACAGAAATCGGCAAAAAAGTACCCTTCCTAGCGCTTTCAATTATTTTAATTGCCAATTCTGGATTCTTAATATGACCCGCGCCAGCACCAGATTTTTCTATAGACTTATCAGGACATCCCATATTTATATCTATTCCATCAAAGTCGAGTTTAGCTACTATCCTACACGCTTCACGCATTTTTTCTGTTTTTGAAGAAAAAAGTTGAGCAACTATAGGCTTTTGTTTTTTAGAAAATTTTAAATCATTAAGCAAAACTTTTCTTCCAGCAGAACAAAGCCCATCCGCCGAAACGAATTCCGTCCACATCATATCCGGCTTACCATACTTTGCAAACATTTCTCTAAAGGCAAAATCAGTCACATTGGCCATAGGAGCCATGATAAATATGGGTTTTTTAAGATTTCTCCAGAAATCTAGTTTTTCTATTCTATTTTCTTTAATAATCTTCATTCATTTAAAATACATTAATTATATAATAAAAGCAAAACCCCGAGACCATGTGTCTCGGGGGACGTCTAACGGAAGCGGTTATTAATTGAATCCAATCTTCCGGTTCTGTAACCTACTTGATTTGGTTACGGACAGGTTCTCCGTTCAGTGATCAAGTATCATACGATGAAACAATCCGTTAACTCGATTATTTCAAGGGCTCTGTTATACTTTCCCTTTGCCGTAGCTAGCTAATTGGGAAAGAGTATATATGAATGACAGCATATATCTATGAGACAATATAAATTATAAACCAATTATTGTCAATAGGAGGAAATTTACCTCACCGCCTCATCTAGTAAATCCAATATATCATCATCCCGAGCATCACTTCCGAGAAGAGTCACGGCGAAAAGACGTTTTTGTTTTCCAAGTTTAAAAAGAGAAATACCAGTCCTATGAGCTTCTGGTGTATATCCATTCTTCCCTCCAGCATATGATTCAAGATTTAGAAAATGGGTTGGATTTATCCATGTATGAGTACGTATTGTCTTCGATTTCAAAAGTGTAATTTCGAAAATTTCCGGATCATTCTCTAAAATCCATTTAGTAACAATAGATAGATCTCTTGCGGTAGAAACATTTTGAGGAGAAAGTCCTGATGGATCCTTGAAATATGTACGATACGCACCGATACTACTTACCCAATTATTCATTTCTTTTATAAATTTTGCCCTACCGTATTGTCTGGCAAGCACTTCCGCCGCATCATTACTAGAAACCATAAGAAGTGGATAGAGAAGTTCTTTCACCCCAAAACTTTCCCCTTCACGAAATTTCGCCTCATTTCCATAAGTATCGATTGCCGATTTCGAAATTTCAAGATAATCATTTTCATCAAAAAGTTTCTTGGCAATAATTGCTGTTATTAATTTAGTCACCGAGGCTAAAGGTAGAAGCTTATCTGCATTTTTCTCTAAAACAATAGTCTTACGATCCATATCCATTACCACATAAGCCGATGCGGATATTTTGATTTCTCCAGTATTTGAAATTGAATCTTTTGCATTCCTTATCACCTCTCTACCATCATCATATGAATATACCAAGATCTGTGAAGATCGAGGTAAGAAGGAGGGGTTTTTTACTATAATTGACTTAATCTTATAAATATATTCAGGTAAAGAATTATGAATAAAAAGAAAGAGGGTGGCCAATACTATACCAGTTATGACAGCCTTTAGCATAGAAGATATAAGCACTTTGATATTTTGTGGCATTAAGAAGAATTATATACCAAGCTATCATTTAGTCACGTAGAAAATATTATTACCAAATCGAAGATTAATATAATCAAACATTAGGGCGGTGGTTGCCCCCTTTTTTATTATCTGTGAATCATTCCAGAATGCAATGAGATTTGATGAAGTCTTTCTAAGGGAAGAACGATCATCGAAATATATTATTGCTTCGCTATTATCTTTATTCTTTGCATAAAGTTCATAAGCTCCGTTTTCATTTATAAGCATTCCCAATATAGGGATTCCGGAATTGGAAATATTTTCTATAAACTTTTGTAATTCTTTAAATCGATTTGAATCAATAAAATTCAATCCTATAATATCATCTCCTTTATCAGTTTCTATATAATAATGAAATAGAGAAACTGATGAAGATACTGATTTTGCAAATACATAACCATCTTTATTTACCAAGAAACAATTACTATCATCGACATTATCTTCATAAAAACCCTCACATACTAGGGCTATGGGCTTATATTCCATTATATTTATTTCTAAATTCGAAACATCTTTACGATTTATATCTATTTTTTCAATCTGTTTATATGATTCAAATAAGATATTTTTTATTGATTTTTTAGGATAAAATAAAACACTTGTTCTGGGAATTATAGAAAAATAATCTCCAGAGAGAACCTCTAAAACTTTTCCCTTTATTTCTTCACTATTGAGTGTAGTGACTCCCTTTATATTTATTGATGAAATCTGTAAAAATGGCGAACGTAATACATATACAATAGCGATAATAATGGCAATTAAACATAAAACGAAAAGGATAACAGTAATAGCAGTCCTTCTGCGCTTTTTCTTTAAATATTTTGGTGATTGTAATGCACGAGACAGCCTATTCATTATTTTATTTCTCAATACTTTTCTTGCCCATATATTTCTCCAATACTTCAGGGATTTGAACAGATCCATCTGCTTTCTGATAGTTTTCTATAAGAGAAACTAGGATGCGAGGTGTCGGAATAGCGGTACAATTCAAAGAATGAGCATAACGAAGCTTTCCAGAAGCATCCTTATAACGAATATTTAAACGACGAGTTTGGAAATCATGGAAATATGAAGCGGATGAAATTTCTCGGTATTTATTTTCTTTAGGAACCCAAAGTTCAATATCATATTTCTTTACTTGTCCAAGTCCCAGATCTGCTCCACAATTGATAACCGTACGATATGGAATACCGAGTGATTCTATAAATTCTTCACAATTTTTGTTTATCTCTTCATGGAAAGCGACTGATATTTCATGATTGGCTTCACATAATATAAGCTGTTCAAATTTATAAAATTCATGAACTCTGATCAGACCCTTCACGTCTTTACTATGCGCTCCAGCTTCTCTACGAAAACATGGAGAGAAACCTAAATATCTTTTAGGTAAATCTTTCATTTCTAGCACTTCATCCCCATGAAATGCCATAAGCGGAACTTCGGCCGTGCCCGAAAGAGCGTCACCGTCTTGCGTCATATAGAAGTCCTCGACATCTCCGGGAAGATGCCCTGTACCATATAGATTTATTTTCCTGACTATGGATGGAGAAATTATAGGAATAAATTTCTTCTTTGAGAAAAAGTCCATAGCATAATTCCAAATAGCGAAGGAGAGTTTAGCACCATCACCCGTCAAGAAATATCCTCGAAAGCCATGAACCTTGGCACCACGTTCAAAATCCACCATTCCGAGATTATTCATAATATCTACATGATCTTTCGGTTCAAATGAGAATTTCGTTTTTTCACCACATGTTTTAATTTCTTTATTATCCTCATCACTTTTACCTTCTGGTACAGAAACATCTGGAATATTCGGCACTTTAAGCATAAGTGTCTGCCAATTTTTCATTATTTCCTTCAGAAATTCCTCTTCTTTTTGTAAGGAATCCTTGACTACTTTCATATCTGAAATCATTTTCTGCCTTTCTTCTTCCGAAGCTTTCACAATCTTTTCACTTATTGTATTTTGTTCTGCTCTTTTCTTTTCAATAGATGCTAATATATCCTTTCTTTTATCATCAAAGTCTATAAGCTCATCGAGCTTTATATCGATATGCTTTTTCTTTGCCCCTCCTTGTACTATATCTTTATTTTCTCTTATAAACTTTATATCCAACATAGGATATATAATACCAAAACATTTTAATATTTCCTAATCACTCCCTTGACCACTGCGGCTATATTAAGCTCATATTCTGGATGTATTGGCTTGTATTTTCTGTTAGCAGGCTCAAGATATATAGGCTTATTATCTTTTTTCCTTAAATATTTCATTGTCCACCCACCATCAACTTGTGCTATGACTATATCACCGTCTTTAGGATCTTTATTCCTCTCCACAACTACCAGATCTCCTTCTTTTATACCTTCCTCTATCATTGAATCCCCTTTTACTTCTAATATAAAAGTCTTAGATGCGTCTTTTATAAGATAATCATCGAAACTCATAGTATCTAGAAGCTCTTCTTCTGCAACAGTCGGAAGTCCAGCTTCTACCAATCCCAGAATTGGAGTTTCATTTCTAAGTTTTTTAGGTAAAAGTTTACCTTGTGGATCTTTTATAAGAACATTCTCCGCAACCAGCTTGTTCACAAGCTTATACACCGCATTTTTCGACTTGAATCCGAGTAAATCCATAATTTCCTGATAGCTCGGCATTCTTTTTCTTGATGTATAGAAGGAAACAATTTTTTGTCTATAGTTTTTATTCATTTTATTATTAAAATATAAATGTAGATGCATATCGACCAAGTATTTCAATGAATCCACCTATTGGCCCATTACTCTGCGTCTTTATAGGAACTCTTACCTTCATAGTCTGCTTCAAAGCTAAAGAATTTAGCTGGGATATGAGGAATTTATGACGACGTGAAAGATCTTTATAGGAGAGACCCTTTATAATTCTCATATCAATAAGTGTATTGATATTTTTTATTTCTTTATGAATTTCTTTTTTTAGGGTGTTTTTACTCATTTTGGTTTTTGTTTAATTGATGTATATAGTATAGGTGAACGATTGTTCACCGTCAATTAAATCTGTGGATAACTTCATCATTTTCTTTATCAGGATTTTATCTTGTTTTGTTATGCTTAAACTATGGAAAACATATATACATTAAATAAATCAGAACTTCCCTATTTATTGAAAGAAATCGATGATCCTCCAGAGAAACTCTTTATAAGAGGAAAATTACCAAAAGAAGATGCAAAAATTCTTTGTATTGTCGGAGCTAGGAAATATTCAAGCTATGGTGAAGAAGCTTGTAAAAAGCTAATTTCTGGCCTTAGGGGATACAATATATGTATAGTGTCAGGATTGGCATTGGGAATAGATAGTATTGCACATAGATCAGCTATGGAAACAGGGTTACAGACTATCGCTTTTCCAGGATCAGGACTTGATCCTAATGTTCTCTATCCGCCATCTCATAAAAGATTAGCAGAGGAAATAGTTTATTCTGGTGGTGCTCTTTTATCAGAATTAGAAATGATGCAAACAGGAGCTGATTGGACATTCCCCAAACGTAATCGCTTGATGGCAGGGATTTCTCATGCCACACTTGTCATAGAAGCAAGACTTAAATCAGGTACACTTATCACCTCAAAACTTGCAACAGAATACAATCGCGATGTCGGTGCTGTGCCTGGCCAAATATTCTCACCGCTTTCAGAAGGACCAAATATGCTTATAAGACTCGGTGCTACACCGATTACATGTTCAGATGATATTCTAGAAATGCTTGGATTAAAAAAGAAAGAAGAAACAAAAAGCATACAGCCAAGTCTATTTATAAATTTAAGTGAAAATGAAAAGAAAATAGTAGAGTTTTTACAAATAGAATCACATACAGCAGAACAACTTATCTTAAAAAGTGGATTATCAGCAAAAAATATAAACGAATCACTTTCTTCTTTAGAAATTTCTGGTTTGATAGAGGAAAGTAATGGGAAGTTTATGGTGAAATAAAAAGCTCTTTATCCAGTCCTATCCAATACCTTGTAAAGCATACCAGTAAGAAATAAGACAATTATTCCAGAAAGTATTAAATAAATTGGATGTTCAGAAAAAAGCCCTATCTGATCTGAAAAACGATCAAATCCATGCATAGTGGCTGAAACACTGAAAACGGTTAGAAAAATAAAGAGTAAAGGATATCGACGTAGAACTGGCTGAATATGTTTTCCACTTTTATCATGGATTTCTCTAAATACTTTTTCTACTTTTTGAATAGGATCATTTTCCATATATTTGACTTATCTCCTATTTAGCTTTCTTTGTTGTCGCCTTCTTTGTAACCTTTTTAACTGGAGTGAGAGTAGTAGCCAATGCCTGCACTGCTGTGATCAATCTTTCAAGCTTAGAATTCACTGCCTCTAATTGCCCTTTTAATTCATTGTTATTTCCACCACCTTGTGAATTATTCGATTTGAAATTCCCACGATCTTTTCTCTGATCTGGCCTCTGATTTTGACCTTGTCTATTATCCGATCTATTTGACCGATCTCCTCCCATTGCAGCTCTTCCAGCGAAACAATCTCTACAATACACTGGCTTATCACCAGTCGGCTGAAATGGCACTTCGCAAGCTTTACCACAACTACTACAGATAGCACTGTGCATAGTTACAGGTCCTCGTGAACCTCTATCATCTCCACCTCCTTTTGTAAAATTATCCATATATTTAAATTAAACTAATAAGAGAAACCTTTCAATATTAAGATATCATAATATTGACTTTTTGACTACAGAAATTTGCCACCTTCCCCTTTCTCGTGTAATACTTATAAAACATATGAAATTATTAATAGTCGAATCTCCAGCAAAAGCAAAAACAATTTCCAAGTACCTCGATGGGAAATATACAGTGAAAGCTTCTGTTGGACATATTCGAGACTTGCCGAAAAGCAACAAAAAAGCTATAGACATAGAAGGTGGTTTTATTCCCCATTATGAGATTTCTCCTGGAAAAGGAAAAGTTGTACAAGAAATAAGAGAGCTTGCAGATAGAGCAGATGAAGTAATATTGGCGACAGACCCCGACCGCGAAGGAGAAGCTATAGCTTGGCATATTGCCGAAGCTACACATCTTAAGAATCCCAAGCGCGTGGTATTTCATGAGATTACTAAGGAAGCCGTGCTTGAAGCTATGGAGCATCCTCGCGGAATAGATGAGAATTTACGCATGGCACAGGAGGCACGAAGAGTACTTGATAGACTTGTCGGCTATGATCTATCTGGACTTATATGGAAGAAAGTACGTTATGGACTTTCTGCAGGGCGTGTACAATCACCTGCTTTAAGAATAATAATGGAACGCGAAAGAGAAATACGCGCTTTCAAATCCCATGCTTTCTGGATTATCACGGCTGAATTGAAAACGAAGAAAGGAATTTCACTTATATTTACATGTTCGGAAGAACCGACTGATTTCAAAATCGTTGAAAAAATTTTGAAATTAGGAAAAGAAAATGACTGGGAAGTGACTGGTGTAGAAGAAAGTACGATCAAACGCTCTCCAAGAGCTCCTTTCATCACATCCACACTTCAGCAAACAGCTAGCTCTCGCCTCGGCTTCGCTCCTTCTCGTACTATGTCTATAGCACAGAGACTCTATGAAGCTGGACATATTACATATATGCGTACAGATAGTACAAATCTGAGTCAGGTTGCCCTTGGACAAATAGCGGGAGTAGTAGAAAAGAAATATGGTAAAAACTATTTGCAATTCCGCACATATGCCAAGAAAAGTAAAAACGCTCAAGAAGCTCATGAAGCTATTCGCCCCACACATATGAATATGGAGAAATGTGGAATAAATAGTGAACAGAAAATGCTTTATAGACTTATATGGGAAAGGACAGTCGCCTCACAGATGGCTGATGCAGAACTCTTAAGAACAAAAATTACTTCAAATATTAAGAGTTTAAAAAAGGATGCAGAAGAAAACAAAATACCAGAATTTCAAATAAACGGTTCTAGAATAATATTTCCAGGATGGCTTTCCGCAGATCCAGATGCAAACGGTGAAAATATTGAACTTCCTAAGGTCTCAAAAGGTGATGAATTAGATCTTAAAGATATAAAGAGTGAAGAGAAAGCCACACAGCCTCCAGGACGCTATAGTGAAGCTGGACTTATAAAAGAACTTGAAAAAAGAGGTATCGGACGCCCATCTACTTATGCTTCTATCATGAAGACTATAGAAGATAGAGGGTATGTTGAAAAGGAAAATAAAGCATTGAAGCCGACAGATACAGGGGATGTTGTCTCTTCATTCCTTGAAGCAAATTTTATGAAATATATAAATGATTCCTTCACAGCAGAAATGGAAGATTCTCTAGATGATATTGCAAATGGCGATAAACAATATCTGAAAACTCTGAAGGATTTCTATATTCCATTTGCAAAAGAAATAAAGATAATGGAAAAAGAAGCCAAGATTACAAATCTCGGAGATGCAGATGCGAAATATAAATGTCCTAAATGTAGTAAAGATATGATAATCAAACTAGGACGAAATGGTAAATTCCTTTCTTGTTCGACATATCCAGACTGTGAAGGAGCATTGATGATGGATGGTACAGAAATAAAGAAGGATGAACCAATCGGTATAGATCCGACTTCAGGTCTCCCTATTTTCGTGCTTGTGGGCAAATATGGTCCTTATGTACAGCTAGGTGAAAGAGCTCCTAGAGTAAAAGGTCGCAGAAAAAAAGGTGAACCAATACCAATAAAACCACGTATGGCTTCAATTCCAAAAGGCATGAATCTTTCAAATATTAGTATGGAAAATGCATTGAAATATTTAAGCTTACCGAGAATACTTGGAATATATCCTCCTACCGGAAAAGAAATCGCTGCAAATATCGGCCGTTTCGGTCCATACATAGTCCATGATAAAGATTTCAGATCAATAAAAGAAAAAAATGGGGATAATCCTTACGATATTACTTTAGAAAGAGCAATTGAAATTCTTAATAAACCAAAAGCTGTGAGGAAGGGTAGATTTGCAACTAAAGTTGCAGAAATTAAATAAAAAGTGTAGTATCTAAAACCGAAACAGCACGAAGCAGTAAAAACTAAAAAGAAAGGCACAATATGCCAAACGGATGCGAGCGTAAAGAATACGGACCACATTCTTACCTCAAGGAGAATGATGGAACTGGTGATTGCACCTACGGATGTGGGTGCTGGGCAGGGCCATCAAGATCTGGGGGTCCTCTTGGGTTAGACCCCATTCATGGACTGTGTCCTAAGAACCTCCTCGAAGGAGAACCCAGTGAAGATGAAAACCATGACTATGAAGCTGTGGTCATGCGAAGAATTGAGGCTCTCGAGCTGAGGGCTTACAAGGCCGAGGAAGCTTTGAAGAAAGTCGCACCTGACAAATTGGAGCTTGCCAGGCAGCTCGAGAAAGCAAAGAAGGAGCTAGCTATCTACAAGGTCACGGTGGAAAGAACTAAGATAATTTTAGGCTCCATCTGAAATGTAGGAGGCTGAAACAAAGCATTTGCAAAATGAAAAACCGTGATGCAAGTGCTTTTTTTACTAATTTAGGATATCTACCTTTATCAAAACACAATCATACCCATTCCAATTTCTTTTATTAAGGTTGATTCAAGTAATGCTTTAAATATGGATTGTTTATCTTTATTTTTCTTAGAATCGGCAACGTCTATTTTTTTATTACTTTGAAAAACCTCTAGACTTAATTTCTGAAATGATTTATGATGTTTAATAAAATTTTGTCCATAGCATTCAATCATCACACCTTTTGGTCGAAACTTTTTATCAAAATAAACTGAATATTCATCGGTAATTTGGTGTAAACTACTATTATTTGGAATGGTTTTAGGAGAATAAAATAGTGAACCTTCTTCTTTATCAAGAGTAATTACCCATTGCTCCTTTTCAGCAATGATAGGAATATTTTTAACAGCTTCAATTATCTGCTTTTTTTGTAATATTTTATTCATTGTCTTTTCCATATAATAATTTAGTCTTTGACCTTTCTTTTACATAATCAGGCCGATAAGCAGTAATTACGAAACATTCTTTATTACCATTCTTTAAGATGATCTTAGTATACACTATTTTTGAATCAATTGCATATTCTCTGGAATAATAAACGGATCTCCTTTTGTCAGATAAATCTTGATAAATAAAATCTGGATTTTCTATTGTTTTCTTAATCCTGTCAGCAAAGCTTTCTTGTCGTAATTCTGGATGCTTCAACATTTTTTCTTCTCTTTGTTTTTCAGTAAAAATTACATTCACTCCAAAAATATTCTTTGTCTTTATGTAATAATTAGACATTTTGAAGTTATATAAAATCAAACCCTAAACCCCAAAATCCTTTATAGAATAAAGATCCTCTGTATTTTCTTCTTCTGAAATCTCTATTGGCGAACGATCATCCATAGGAGTTTCGGGAGTTTCTGAAACTTCAAGAGGTGTTGATTCTGATATCTTTTTTGAATCTCTATAAGTCGCAATACCAGATGTAACTAAAAGTCTCTTTAAAATTGTTCTAATATCTTCATCATTGAAGAAATCGATCATAATCTTTCCTCCATTTTCTCTTCTCTCTATATAGACCTTAGTACCCAATGCATCTTTGAATTTCTGTTCAAGCTCTGCAAGTCCAGGATCGAGTAATGATTTCTTTCTGACTTTATCCTTTGCAATATTGCGGGCAAATGCTTCCGCTTCTCGAACGGTTATTTTTCTAATTATAATTTCTTTAAATAGAACAGTCTGCTCTTCCTTTCTATCGATAAGCATAAGGAGAGGTCTTGTATGTCCTTCAGATATTTTCCCTTCAGAAAGTGCATTTAAGATTTCTTCTGGCAAAGTAAGTATGCGTAATGTATTGGAAACATATTCCCTACTTTTCCCCACTTTTTCTGCTATTTGAATATGCTTCATTCCGAATTCTTCTGCAAGTCTAGAAAAGGCTCTAGCACGATCTACTGAATTTATATCTTCACGTTGAAGGTTTTCGATAATTGCTATCTCTAGTTTCATCCTATCGCTTTCTTCACCATTTCTAATAAGTGCAGGGACTTGCTGAAGCCCGGCAAGCTTCGATGCGCGCAGACGACGTTCGCCCGCTATAAGCTCATATTCTACAGCCAGCCCGCCATCTTCTTTTTCAAATTCCCTTCGAGTCACCACAAGTGGTTGAAGGACTCCATACATGCGTATTGATTCAGAAAGATCCTTAAGTCTCGCTTCATCGAACTCCCTCCTAGGCTGAAAAGGATTCGGTTTTATCTTCTCGACTTCTATCCAAAATATTGAGTCACCAAAGTAAGGTGATTGTGTTTGTTCTTTCATGCTAATATTTTAGCATTACATTTATCATTTACAAAATCGGGAAATTTAGTAGACTGATAGTGAGGCCAAGGTGGCGTAATCGGTAGCCGCACAGCACTCAAAATGCTGCGAGAGCAATCTCATGGGAGTTCGAGTCTCCCCCTTGGCACAAAAAAACACCTTTCCCCGAAGAAGTCGGTGATGGGAGGTGGGGGTGTTCGTGTTAGTTAATTCGAATTTGCAAACTTCTGAAATATTCGCCTACTATGATGGTTTGAGACGTTTCAGATGGTTTTTGATCTTCTTCTCTAGTGCCTCGAAGAGAGAAGAATTCCATCTGTTGTGGTTGAACATCAATCAACCTTTCTGATGGCTGATTGAGTGTAGCTACGTCTACATAGATATGTGGTGAGTTCATGTGGTTGCAAAACTATCCTCTTATATTGTACATTAGAAAGATGAAAAGCAAAATAGTGATAATCACAGGTCCTACGGCAACGGGTAAAAGCAACTTTGCTGTAGAATGTGCCCTCGAATACAATGGCGAGATTATCTCTGCTGATTCTAGGCAGGTCTATAAGGGGCTTGATATTGGTACTGGAAAGATTACAAAGGAAGAAATGAAGGGTATTCCACATCATCTTTTAGATGTTGCCGATCCGAAAAAACAATTCAATGTGGAAGAATATAAAATCCTTGCTCAAAAAGCGATTAAAGATATATTAAAAAGAAAGAAATTACCTATAATCTGTGGCGGTACTGGTTTCTATATTGACGCTGTTGTAAATGATATTTCATATCCAAATGTACCTCATGATGAGAAGCTTAGAGGGAGGTTGTCTAAGAGAAATGTCGAAGAAGTCTTCAATGAATTGGAAAAATTGGATAAGAAATTTGCAATAAAATTGAATAATTCAGAGAAGAATAATAAACAGAGATTGATTAGATTTATTGAAATTGCAAAAGCTTTAGGAAAAGTCACGAAACCGATTAAGAATAAGTCGCCATATAATGTGACTTGGATTGGGTTGAACTTCCCTGCTTTAAAAATGAAACAAAGAATACATAATCGCCTGATTATGCGCATGGAAATGGGGATGATCGATGAGGTGAAGAAACTCCACGAAAATGGTCTGTCTTGGGAAAGGATGGAAGAACTTGGTCTTGAATATAGATATATTTCTAGATACCTTCGACATTTGATTTCCAAAGAAGAAATGTTGATACGACTTGAGAAAGAAATAGAACATTATGCTAAAAGGCAAATGGTATGGTTTAAGAGAAATAAAAAGATTGATTGGATAATGCAGAAATAATTTGCGGGCGATGGAGGAATCGAACCCCCGATAAACCTTTTGGAGAGGTTTGTGATACCGCTTCACCAATCGCCCTTAAAGGCTATCCTTCTATTTCTTCGTTTCTTTGAAAGTAATATGTTTTCTAAGGGATTTGCTGTATTTCTTGAGTTCTATTTTTCTCTCTACTTTTTTCTTATTCTTGCGAGTCATATATATCTCGCCTGTTTCTTTATTCTTGATTTGTATAAGTTGAATCTGTGACATAGTGGCAATACTATATACTATATTTCAAAAAAGGGCAATGTTCGAAAAACCCAACAAAAAACCGCATTCGCATGCGGAATTTTGCAGAATCTACTATGTAGATAATCCCTTCTCGTCAATTCTTATATACTAATTTATTTGCATTTTAAAGTCAAGACATTATATGTGAATAATTACTTTTCCCTGTGGAGGTGACGGGAGTCGAACCCGCAAATTCCATTTGACGAAAAGGGATTCTATACCACATAGCACCCCCATAGGAAGAAATAATTATTTTATTAAAGACTTGAACTTCTTTAGACTATCAAACCGAGATGAAATCCTGATAAAAAAATAATGAATTTTTGATAAAATTGGGGATAACTTTGAGAGAAGAGCAATGATTAGTGCAACATTGGTAAAGATTTCTGTGTTGCAGGATTTAGTTTTCCGTGTCTGGTTATCATAAAAAACTTGTACTATTAGATAAAATCATTCCTCAAAAAGCTATTACTATTGCATAAAAAGATAAAAAGAAAACCGCAGAGTCTCGTGGCTGAGCACTCTGCAGTTTTGTGATTCTAAAGTCAATGTGTGGGCTTTTTCAGCCCTTTTCCGCGTTAACGGGACCGTCGTAAAGGGTGTTCGGCTGGCCGAACTTTACCCAATTGAAGCGAATACGATATTGTCCCGCATCCACCCGAAGTGTTGGCGGGGAAGTGGTATTCAACACGACCGTCCCACTTTCCGCTGTCTTACCATCCGGCCCCAACCGGATGACTTCCATGGAGGTAGGGCGTTCGAATGAGACACCGCCATCTTGCACAATGCCCATAACGTCGAATATGATATCCCCGATAGAAGTTACATTAAGAAGAACGGTTGGACGAGCCCACGTCTCGATGATCTTCACGATCCGAGTCTCCGGCTTCTCGCTGGCAGTGACCACATGGTGACCTTCGATCTTCCACGAAGGCCCACTCTCTGTCACCGACGTCGGCTTTTCGCCAACGGGATTCCAAAGTTCGTAGGTCATCACCGACCCATCTTGGAACCTGACTGACAGGATGCCATTGGGCGCACCCGCGAGGTACTGACCAAATAGGGGGTGACCTTGTCGATCT